>CAJWGC010000033.1 GCA_913031525.1 uncultured Acidimicrobiia bacterium
ATATTTCCTGGGTTAAGACGAAGAGCGGCCACACCGGCCTCAATCGCGGCGAGCGCCAGCCGATACTGAAAGTGAATATCAGCGATAATCGGGACCGGCGATCTGGGAACAATCTCAGAAATCCCCATCGCGGCTTCGACGTCGTTGCAAGTGATACGAACGATATCCGCACCTGCTCCGCTGAGGGCGTACACCTGGGCAAGAGTCTCATCAACGTCAGCCGTCTTCGTCGTAGTCATTGACTGAACGCTGATCGGAGAATCTCCTCCTACGAGAACTGGTCCGACAGCAATAGAACGCGTCTGCCTCCTGGGGTAAAGATTCATTGCAACAGCCTGACTGTTAACTGGATCGGATCTACAAAATCAAAATAGAACCCCAAGACGCCAAGTACTAAAACAAAAACGAACACCACTATCGCTATGGGAATCATCCTTCGGACATCAGCAGATCGTCCGCGGATCTTCTCGTAGAGCGCAACCGCAAAATGTCCACCGTCCAAAGGATACATCGGGACGAAATTGAGAATACCTACGAATATGTTGACGTACGCGACCAGCTGTAACCCAAACTCCATTGGTCCTTCGTTGGCAATAGCCGCCAACCCCACAGGGCTTATAGGACGCGCCTCCTTCGGCGCTTCTCCGCCGCTCACCGCGGCACCTAGCAGATCGCCAAAGTTAGAAACAAGCAATCCGAGGCCTTCGACACTTGCGACAATAGCCTCCACCATCTGCGACCCAGCTTGAGGGATGGCGTTCAGCGGTCCATATTCGTCAATCAAGCCTTGCTGCGTGATACCAAAGAAACCCGTCGCCACACCCTCGCGAACTATCGTCCCCAATTCTGCTTGAAGCGTTAACAAAGACCCCTCGCGCTCAACGATAATTTCTACAGCCTTGCCCGGAGCTACCACAGCCGCTCTCTGAAAATCCCCCCACTCTTCAACCGCGACTCCGTCAAATTCAACAATACGGTCACCAACCGCGGCGCCACTCAGCAATGCAGCCGTCGGTTCCAGCCAATCGGTTGTTTGGACTGTAAGCAGCCCATCTTCAGACTCAATGACAATCTCAGTGGATTCGCCAGGCTGCTTAGTAGTTCCGGTCCATTCTTCAACCGGAATCCCATCTATTGCGGTAATCGAACACCGTTCCTCTGGATCAGAAAAGTCAAATGGCATAGCGTCCGCGACATTGACCGATCGAACGATGGCGGGACATACGCGACCAATCGCAGTCGTACTTCGAGGCACGCCGAACATGACAATGACAAAATAAAATAGAAGCAAAGCAACGACGAAATGACTAGCAATTCCTGCCAGCACCACCACGGACTTTTTCCAGAAAGGGTTTGATCGATACGTCCTTCCCTCATCTCCCGGATCGACTTCCTCGAAAGGATTCATGCCGATAATTTTCACGTAGCCACCGAGAGGAACGGCTTTAACGCCGTACTCTGTCTCTCCCCGCTTGATCGACCACAGACGGGGGCCAAAGCCAAAGAACGCTTCCGTTGCTTTCATTCCAAAAGACTTTGCCGCGACGAAATGCGCCCCCTCGTGGATAACCACCATGAGAACGATGCCAAGGATGACGATGAGCGCTCCCATCAGATCCTTTCGTAAAGCGCGACCGAGCAGAAAAAGCTAGTTGCGATGTCCAAGGATGCCGCCACTTCTAACGCGAATCCACAAGAGATGATGCGAACCGTCGAGCTTCAGCGTCAACGGCTAGAACATCATCAACCGAAGATAGCGAAATAGAAGGAATTGCCTCCAGTGTCGATTCGACTATTCGAGGTATATCGGCGAACTCAACTCTTCCTTGGAGAAATGCCTCAACCGCTACTTCATCCGAAGCATTGAGCACCGCAGGTGCCGAATCTCCGGAACGCCCTGCCGCATAGCCAAGTTGTAGACAAGGGAACACTTGCAAATCAGGTTTCTCGAATGTGAGGGATCCACTGGTTAGATCGAGAGGTTCAACAGGAGCATCGACACGATCCGGATAGGTGATCGCGTACTGAATCGGCACCCGCATATCAGGTTCACCCAATTGCGCCTTGACCGAACCATCAACATATTCAACAAGCGAATGAATGATGCTCTGAGGATGCACCACAACGTCAATGGCATCATAAGAAACATCAAAAAGGTAGTGTGCCTCGATCACTTCAAAGGCCTTGTTCATCAACGTTGCCGAATCGATGGTAACGCGAGGCCCCATATCCCACGTTGGATGCGCTAGAGCTTCTTCGACAGTAGCGCATTCGATCTCTTGCTTAGCGCGCCCGCGGAATGGGCCCCCAGAAGCAGTAAGGATCAGACGCCTGATAGAGGAGTGAGATTCGCCCACAAGCGACTGCCAGAGTGCCGAATGTTCCGAATCTACGGGAATGAGCTCAGCGTTTCCGGAAATTCGCGCAGCCTCGACGACCGGACCTCCTGCTACAAGACTCTCCTTGTTAGCGAGAGCAAGACGATTACCCGCCTCAAGAGCCGCCACTGAAGAAGAAAGTCCCGCCGAACCGACGATACCGTTGATAACAGTGGAATCACTCAAAGTCGCCAAAGCAGTAACAGCTTCCTGTCCAAAAGTAATGCGATCCCCAAATTCTGCAGCAAGTTCACGACGCTCTACAGTGCTTCCGCTTGCGAGTGCCAATGCGGCATCGCCATAGATACGTCCAAATTCGGCGAGCTTCTCCACAGACTCGTTGACAGCGATCCCCGCGATAAAAAGATCCAGATGAGACGCCACCTCAAGAGCCTGAAGACCGATCGATCCGGTTGCACCAAGAACAACGACCGAGTTCAGACCAGAAGTCCTGTCCATACGAAAACAATCCAGGTAAGAGGAATAGCAAATAACATCGCGTCGATACGATCGAACAGGCCACCGTGCCCAGGCAAAATTGTTCCCATATCTTTAACACTGATCGACCGTTTGATCGCTGAAACCGCAAGGTCTCCGAGCGGCGCCGACCCAGCCACAACCAATCCGATAGCAAGACCAGCTCCAAGATCTATCGGGCTCTCAAGATCAAGAAAGAGCACCGGATCTTGAAGAAGCCCAAACGAAAGCCCGACCATGACAGCCACAATCATTCCGCCAATCAATCCCTCCACAGTCTTATGCGGGGATATCCTGGGAGCGAGCTTGATCCTCCCGAGACGTCTCCCAAAGAAGAATTGCGCCATGTCCATGAGCGCAACCGTGACAATTGTGGCAACAACAAGCCAGACATAGTTGTCAGATTGGACCATATCGAAGATAAACGCTCCGAGACCGCCGACCCATCCCGCGCCGAGAACGGTGAGTCCTGCATTAGTCAAAGTCGCTTGCTGGCCGCCTCGAACGGCGAAGAAAATCATAGTGACGATGAAAGTCGCAACAAGCGATACGCCAATCGCTTGAGGCCCCCACATCCAAGTGCCAAGAAGTGCACCCGCTGTACCGAGAACCCCGAAAAAACCAACAGGACGATGCCCCGCGCGCATCATCGCGGAATAGAACTCTACGGAAACAGTCATCAAGACGAGAAAGACGAAAAGCCCGATCAGAAGAGGCGCATACAGAGAAACAAAAAAGATCACTGCCATTCCGAATCCAGTGAGAATTCTGAGAGAGAGATCCGAACCACTTCTAGGTTTTATATCTGCGGGATCCTCGCCGGCCGCGACCACAACATCGTCTAAGCCAATAACCCCTGATTCAACTCCAGGTATCGCAGCAGCCACAGCGATTGGGACATGCTCGCGTGCGGAGGCACGTTCAATTTCCTCGGCCAGATCCACGAACTCTTGAGTCGTGGCATGTAAATACTGGTCGGACGTCAGCATTTCCGAACCGCGGTTTTCGCCATCATCGTCTTCCTCGATACGCATAGCCGGAATCGACAACTCTTCCGTTTCTTCGTCGCTGAGATCATCGTCGTCCGTCGGATCAAGAAGCGGAAGCGAATCAGCAACATCCGAAGATGTCATACTCTCAGAAAAGGTCTCTTCTCTAGCTTCTTCACGATCCTCCTCAATAGCGAAAGATACGAATTCCGGAACATCCATCGCCTCGTCGTTTTCCGATCGGTCTGGCACTCCAATCTCAGCAATGAATCCTGCCTCGAAAGTATCGTCGAAGAGATCCAACGAAGTATCTGATCCCCGGTCCGATAGTCCATCATCAGGCAATTCATTCCGGTCAGCAGGAAACTGGAGGACTCCCTGCGCATCATCGGGCGCGTCGCCTCCGGCGTCCTTGTGGATCTCGGAGTTATCGAAATCTACTGAGGGCCACTCCGTCGACTGATCGCCATCCCGAATTCCTTCGGGATCCATAGTCTCGCCGGACTCCACCGGTGTTCCTTTCCTTTGGTTGCATTGCCGTCGCTAGACGTCGGATAAATAACTGGCATTACCACTGCCGTACCGACACTCCTTCAAACCTCCAGCAGCTCTGTTTCTTTGCGAGACAGCAGTTCGTCTATATGTTCGACGTGCCGTCTAGTGAGATCCTGCAAATCTTGATCGCCTTTATGGACATCGTCCTCGGACACATCACCACCTAAGGCTCTGAAATCATCCTTGATTTGGCGCCTCACATTGCGTATCGAGACTCTTCCCTCCTCAGCCAGCTGGCGAACGACACGAATCAGCTCTTTGCGTCTCTCCTCGGTGAGCGGAGGAAAAACCAATCTGATGATATTTCCGTCATTAGCCGGGTTCAGACCAAGATCAGCCTGAAATATTGCCCTCTCAATGTCGCCAAGCGCCGACTTGTCGTATGGCGTAACAATCAGCATCCGCCCTTCAGGAACCGAGAGTCCGGCAATCTGTTGAAGCGGAGTCGGGGTTCCGTAATAATCAACCATGACTCGATGAAGTAACCCTGGATTGGCACGACCGGTGCGAACCGTTCCAAATTCTCCAGCCGTGTTTTCAACAACTCGACTCATCTTCTCGTCAGCCTCAGTAAGAAGATCCGCGATCACACTGACACCTTCAATGCACAAGGGTCCCAACCGGTTCGCCTCGGACAGCTCCAGCGATATTTCCTGGAGTACCAATATTGAACACACGAATCGGCAAATCGTTGTCCAAGCACATCGTGATTGCAGTAGTGTCCATAACCCCGAGGCGCTTGGCGATCACCTCCATATAAGTGACATCTTCTAGCATGGCCGCATCCTTGACGACAGCAGGATCTGCGTCGTACACACCATCGACGCGCGTAGCCTTAAGCACTGCGGCGGCTCCGATCTCGGCTGCTCTGAGCGCTGCCGTTGTATCAGTCGTAAAGAAAGGGTTTCCCGTTCCACCAGCAAAAATCACGATACGGCCCTTCTCCAAATGCCGTATCGCTCTAAGTCTGATATAAGGCTCTGCTACTTGCTGAATAGAGATAGCGCTCTGTACCCGACAAGGGGATCCAGCGCGCTCAAGAGCGTCGCGCAGTGCTAGAGCATTGATGACCGTAGCCAGCATGCCCATATAATCAGCATTAGCCCGATCCATACCGGCTGCGGCCGAGCTCAGCCCGCGGAAAATGTTGCCTCCTCCGACAACGATTCCGATCTCGTGCCCCTCAGCATGAACACTCACAATCTCCTTTGCGACACGATCGATGGTGAAGTTATCAATGCCGTAGCCGACCTCGGGTTCGGCGAACGCCTCTCCCGAAAGTTTCAGCACGACACGGTCTCCCATTCTTACTCTCCCTCGCCCACTTGAACGCGAGCGAAACGCGTTACTGAGATATTTTCCCCCATACTGACAGCGATCTGTTGCACCATCTCGCCGACCGTACCTTCAAATTGCTCCGGTCTTACATACTCTTGATCGTAAAGCACGTTCTTCTCATAGAAAGATCCAATCTTCCCGTCGACGATTCGGTCGATAATGTGATCCGGCCTTCCTTCGTTCCGGGCCTGCGCTTCAATAAGAGACCGTTCCTTCTCGATATGGGAGGCAGGAACTTCATCTCTAGTGACCCAGCGAGGTCTAGCAGCTGCGATGTGCATTGCAATGTCGTCAGCGGTCTTTCCAAAATCTTCGCTTTTAGCGACGAAATCGGTCTCCGAAGCAAGCTCCACTAACACACCAATAACCGGGCGGCCTGATTGGCGATGGAGGTAAGCCCCGACAGCGCCTTCGGTCTGCGCTCGTCCGGTTCGCTTGGCAGCGTCTGCAATGCCCTTCTCCCGCATAATGTCTTTTGCGCGTTCCATGTCGCCATCCGCTTCTTCGAGAGCGCGCTTGGCGTCCATCATTCCTGCTCCGGTGGCACGGCGCAACGATTGGACATCCTGAGCAGTGAACTTCATTTCGCCTTCTCATCGTCAGCCGATGCGCTAACCATCTCTTCGTCAGCAGCAAGTTTCTCTTTTCGTGCACTAGCAAGGGAATGGCCGTCGGCGATGGCCTGCGAAATCACTCTGGTGATGAGTTCGGCAGAACGAATCGCATCGTCGTTTCCGGGAATCACCATGTCAACCGGATCTGGATCACAGTTCGAGTCAACAATGGCCACGATGGGGATATCTAGACGATTCGCCTCCGCAACTGCGATTTGTTCAACATTGATATCGAGGATAAAAACTATGTCCGGAGTTCGGGTAAGCGCTCGCACTCCTCCGAGAACAGCTTCGAGCTTGGCATGCTCGCGGCGAAGACGCAGACGTTCTTTCTTGGGAAGAGCTTCCATCTCGCCAGTCTTCTCCATATTCTCAAGTTCGATCATATAAAGAATCCGTTTGCGGATCGTCTGGAAGTTGGTGAGCATTCCGCCGAGCCATCGATGATTAACATAGGGCATACCGGCGGTGTTGGCTGCTTCCTTTATCGACTCTTGGGCCTGTTTCTTAGTCCCTACGAAAAGAACCGTCCCCCCGGACGCTGCCGTATCGCGCATAAGACTGCACGCGTGCTCGACCTGTTCGAGAGTCTGACGTAGATCCATGATATGAATGCCGCCTTGTTCTCCGAAAATGAACGGACGCATCTTCGGATTCCAACGGCGCGTCTGATGGCCGAAATGAACGCCAGCCTCCAGAAGCTCACGCATAGTGACAAATGCCACGCGCTCGTACCTCCTGCAATATCGGGTTATTCCTCCGCCTACCCTTTAAGCCTCCACAGAGCTGGACTCCGACCACAGGAGATTGCAGTAAGCGTGTGTAGTAACTCAGATTGTAGTGCCAGAGAATTACCCTCCCAAGCGCTAATGCACAGCTAGAAAGGACAACGCAAGCTAATTCTAAAGATACATAGCGGCAAGCAGGTCTTACGACCGCGTCAGCTATACCTAAAAGCTGCGTTCCGGAGCGTGGATTTCAGCGAAATCAACGGAACATTTTCGTAATCAACCAGACCCATCGCCGTACGGAGTTCCCCATCACACAAAGAATCCTGGTCGTTCTCGGAATTCCCTTTCGCGAACTTATGCCCTCGGATGGCTTCGTTCATAAGTTGCCTTAAGGTGTCTTCTCGTCACGGATGTATAAATTTGAGTTGTGGCTAAATCCACGTGTCCGAGAAGCTCCTGGACTGCTCTTAGATCCGCTCCTCTTTCGAGCATATGCGTCGCAAACGAATGGCGCAGTGCATGAGGAAACGTGCCAACCTGCTTACGCACTACCCGTCGAATACCACGCGCATCTAAAGGTCCACCCCTGACTCCTACCCACAGCCTGGATCCCGCTGTTGATCGAGCCAAGTCCCTGCGACCGTGCTCCAGGTATTGCCGGAGTGCACGTGCTGCAGGAATCCCTACAGGAACGACGCGATCTCGAAGTCCTTTACCTCTAACACGGAGAAAATCGCCATCCTGGATATCACTAACTCTGAGCTCGGCCAATTCCGATACCCGCAGACCTGCGCCATAGAGAAGTTCAACAATGGCGCGGTCTCGTAGCCCGACTGGGCTCCCAACGTCGATGCTATCGACAGCAGCAGCGACCATTCGCGCTGGCATTGCTTTGGGAAGCGTTACCGGACGTTTTGGCTGGCGAACCCCCTCTGTCGGGTTAGCGAATACAAGGCCCCTGTCCGAGGCATCCCCGAAGAAGGCCCTCACTGCGGATAACTTCCGAGCCGTCGAACGCGGTGCATATCCCTTAGTCGAGCAATAAGCGAGAAACCTACGCACAACACGTCGATTGACATCGCCGATATCAGCGATTCCGAGACGTTCAGCAAAAGTGAAGAACTGGTTTAAATCACGCCGATAAGCTGCAACTGTATGCGGCGATAGACCTCGTTCAACAGTAAGCCGATCCAGATAATCGGCGACTACGGAACGTGTATCTGTATTGACCAGTCTGTCCTCCAAGGATCCCATGGTCCTCGGTAGCAAGCCCAACGTCAATGACCGTCGATTAAGCAGAACGGATAGTCATCGAAAAATCGCGATCCATCCAGTCGATCATCGGAATTTTGCTTATCCTCAAGCTTCTAGCATGTAGAAATGGGTTTCAATCCATTCCGGCCGCAGTCTCGATCAAACGTTGACCTCTTACTAGTAATTGGATTCGCCGTTCTCATAGCTGCCGCTGTGCTCTGGGCATTCTTCGGATAGTGCCATGAATAACCCCACGCTCGAGCCTGTCTCCGTCAACCCAATTCAGCCATATCAAGCCCGGAAGGAATACGTCTGCCCTGGATGCGAAACACTTATACCCAAAGGAACGGGTCATGTTGTAGTGGTTCCTGAACACGCTCCAGATCTACGTCGCCACTGGCATCAAGGCTGCTGGAACCGACATCAGCGTTCGACTGGTTCAGAAAGATGACACAGCCCCACAAGCGATTCTACGAAGATCGACGCTGTCAATACCTCTCTTACAGTCCTGACCAGTTGCCGGGTGGCCACACGATAACGAATGCTCTTCCGACAAATCGGTCGATGTGAACAGCGCCGCTTACTCGACTATCGCGAGATCGGTTTCGATGGTCACCCATCATGAAGTAGTGATTGTTTTCTAAGACCACCGGTCCAAAATCGGACATATAAGTATCGAAATGCAGATATGGCTCGTCGAGTCGCACGCCATTCACAAATACAAGGTTGCCCCGTATCTGTATCTCTTCTCCAGGTAAAGCGACAACACGCTTAATGAAGTCCGATTGCGGTGAGGAAAGCCCTACAGCTTCGACAAGATTCCGCCTGATCCCGCTAAACAGTGATTCGTCGGATCGTTGTCCGGAATCGAAAACGACTACATCCCCACGCTCCGGATCGCCGAATTGGTAGGCCAGTTTGTTAACAAGAATTCGATCGTTGACGAGCAATGTGTTCTCCATAGAGCCCGAGGGTATGAAGAATGCCTGCAAAAAGAACGTCTTGATAAAAACTGCGATTACCAGCGCAAAGATTAAGAGGAAGGGCACCTCCACCCAGAGAGGCATGTTCCTCAGCCACTTACGCGCAGACATCTCTCTACCACTGGACGATCTATCAGACGGTTCACATTAAGAATTCCCACTTGTTTCAGTTTAAGAAAACAAGGGGGAATTCTCCCTAGGAATTCAACTGATTGTATCAAATTTCGTAGACGCCCCCCCGGTTATCAGTTGAATTCACTTTAAGAATTCCCCCCCTTAATAAGAATTCCCCCCCTAGTTTTTTACAATCCGGCCGAAGGCCGGAAAATTTTTTGGGGACTTTTTGCTAAAACGTTCAAAAACAGTGTTTTTAGCGCGCCGCAGGCGAAAAATTTTGGGGTCTTGAATTCACTTTAAGAATTCCCCCCTAGTTTTCTTCAAATCTGAAACTAGGGGGGGATTCTTAAAGTGAATTCAACTGATACCGGTAGAGCAAAGCTCAGCGGAAAATTCAATGGGTAGATAGGTTTTGGTTGATTTCTTACGTTTTTTGATGATAATTGATCGGTTTTGTTATCGTCTTCTGGGAGCTGTAACTTTCTTCCCATTGGTCGCCAACCAGCAAGATTATATATTTTTGAAAAGTAGAGATCGCGAAACGTTCATTTCTGGTGTTTTCCGCGCGATTTGAGGAGTTTTGGGCGACTCTCC
>CAJWGC010000034.1 GCA_913031525.1 uncultured Acidimicrobiia bacterium
GATCTAGTGAGTGAGGCTAGCCTTGCGATATTGTCCACGACACGTACCGACTCAGAACAGGAAGACGACTCCATTGGTCGCAATAGCCGTTCTGGAAAAACCCATCATTTTGCTGGGTTTTCATCGTTCAGGAACGACGCTACTGGGACGCGTCTTCTCGAAACATCCAGAGATCGCTTATCTTGCCGAACCACGGCACGTGTGGATGCATTCATTTCCCTTTCGCCGCTATGACATCCTGACAACTGCTGACGCTCAACCCAATGTCGTAAAGCGCATCCACCGAGAGTTCGGTCGGTTCCTCTCGGACAGCGGTTCTACCCGTTTCGCCGAAAAAACACCAAGCAACATGGTTCGACTTCCTTTCATCTTCGAAGCGATGCCCGACTGCAAAGTGATCCATATCATTCGCGACGGAAGAGCATCCACCTTCAGCACCCTCGAAGTCTTAAAGAGATCCCCAAGCGCACGAATGATCAAGAGGCGAGCAACGGCCGTACCATGGTGGCACTATCCGTCGTATTTCCTCAAGGTGTGGCGCAATCTGGTCGTGCCCAAACTCACAGGCCGTCCAATCCCTTACTGGGGACCTAGAGTTCCGGGCCTGAGAGACCGCGTCCAGGCACTACCTCCAGATGAAATGTGTGCCTGGCAGTGGCAGGAAACCCTACAAATAGCGCGACGGGACGCTTCCGTCATTCCCGCAAGCCAGTATCGCGAGTGGCTATACGAAGATCTTGTACAGGATCCCGAACGTGTAGTCCGGGAAATGTTTACGTTTGTCGAACTCGATTTCCCTGGCGAAATATCCGAATGGCTCTTTGACCATATCAATAAAGACAGTCTGAACAAATGGCGACACGGACTAAGCCCTGACGCTATCTCACGAATCACCCCGCATCTTGAGCCACTACTCAGCGAACTAGGTTATGACTAAAGAGGTGGCCTCTCTCGGCCAATTCCAATTCACCAAATTGGGAACTCAGCACACGCCACATTGAGTTGAACAAACTATGGGCTATATTCGCAAGTGGTGGATACGTCGGATCTGGTGGCATAAAACATTCATAATCGTTATCGCACTCGGCGTAGCGATTGGCCTCTTTATCGATACAGAGAACAAAGGGATCGAACGAGAAAGAAACCCCTCTCTCGACAGTGCGGCTCACCAATCAATTCCTGACAGTGCTACAAGTTCAACCGTCATTTTTACGACGGCCCCACCGTCAGAAACGACTTCCGCGCCCTCCGCAAACGAGGAAGTACCGATTACTGAAAGTAATGTCGAAATACAAGCAGATCCTGAAATCGCTTTCTTAGTTTCTATCATCGACGGGGACACTCTCACGGTTCAATTCGGATCAGGAGGTAATACTGAAAAAGTGAGACTGCTAGGGATTAACGCCCCTGAAAATAACGAATGTTTCGGAAATGAGGCTTCTCGTGCCTTGGAGGAACTTCTCACCGATATCGATTTGTTGCTGACTGGCGACATAAAAGATCGAGATCAATTTGATCGCATGCTTCGCTACATCTGGCTAGAAAACGGTACTTTCGTTAACGAAGTCCTCGTCGCCGGTGGATTCGCGATTGCCCATGGGACATCACCCAATACGCTTCATTCGAACCGTCTCAACAAAGCAGAGCAGAGCGCCCAACAGTCTGGGATCGGATTATGGGCTCAAGATGCCTGCGGACCCCACACCGGCGCCGATATAAGGATCATCGATTTGCAATACGATGCCCCTGGTCCTGATAACGACAACCTTCTGGAAGAATGGGTTCTGGTATCCAACCGATCCGACGACGCGCAAGACCTCACCGGTTGGATTCTGCGAGATCAATCTTCGGTTCACCGCTACAGGTTTCCGGAGGGCTACATTCTCGAACCCGATACCGATCTCCGTATTATCACTGGATGCGGAGAAGACACTCAGAACCAACTTTTTTGGTGTAGCGATACTGCAATATGGAACAACGATGGTGATACCGCTTTTTTCTTAGATAAACGAGGCAACATCGCAGATTATTGGAAGTATCCCGCCAGGATTCCGGACACTTCTTCCCAGGGATCTGATCCTTCATAACATACCCGAAAACCCTCGGCCAACTTCAGGGTCGACTGTCGATCCTGACAATCTGCGCTTTCGGTGCCAAAATATCGACAGTCACACCTCGACTAAGGAGCACACGTGATCGTCGTCAATACTGAAACTGTACCGGGCAAAGAAATAACGGCAATACACGGCCTCGTACAGGGAAACACAATACGGGCTAGGAACCTCATGCGAGACCTCGGAGCCGTATTGAAATCCTTAGTCGGAGGCGAATTGCGTGACTACACCGCGCTAATGGAACAATCTCGAAACCAGGCGATGGAACGGATGACCGAGCAAGCCGAAGCACTCGGAGCTAATGCTGTAATCAACGTGCGTTTCACAACCGCGACAGTGGCCGCTGGTAGCGCTGAGCTATACGCCTACGGAACCGCAGTCACGGCAGTGTGAAGCAAATCCATTCGAATCAAAAGATTCAAGCTTGTGGGCACTACTGGGATTGAACCAGTGACCTCTGCCGTGTGAAGGCAGCGCTCTCCCGCTGAGCTAAGCGCCCGGTGTAGCAATCGAAATTGTAGCGAGCGTGTTTTCTCAACCACTCGACTGTGCTTCTATCCTCGGCGGATGAATTACGAGATTCCTGCGCTAATTCATCGGGACGTGACGACCCGATGTCGGTTCGAGCTGATTGTTGACGAAGCTCTCGAAAACCTGCCCCCATGGATCCTTGAGCGAGTCGACAATCTACAGGTCGTCGTGGAGAAGTGGCCAAGTACCGAACAAGACCCTGAAGGCCTTGGGATTCTGGGAATCTACGAGGGCGTTTCACTCCCGAATCGAAGCAGCTCCTATTTCGGTGCGATTCCTGATCGCATCACTATTTTCAGTGGCCCTCACCTAAAGTTAGGGCTCAATGGCGCCTCTCTCAAAAAAGCAATCCACCGAACAATTCTCCACGAAATCGCTCACCATTTCGGCATCGACGACGATCGGCTCAGCGAACTGGGCTACAGCTGAGGCCTCCACTGTGCGCTTCAGTCGCTGTAGCTGATTCTCTTTTTGGAACCCTGACGATTGAAAAACGGACTCAGCAATACGCCTAAAGACGAGACAATTCGTTAGGTATAGAAGGGATTCGCTCCAGCCGCGTGATCCGTCACATCTACCACCTGCTCAACCTCGGGCACGTTCTCAAGGATTGCGCTCTCAATTCCCTGGCGCAAAGTCATCGCAGCTAATCCACATCCTTGGCACCCTCCACCAAGCTCCAAATAGGCCGCACTTCCCTCGATTTTCACTAGAGACGCAACTCCTCCATGTGCGGCAATCGACGGGTTAACGTATTCCTCGAGCAGCTGAGCGACGCGTTCCTCAACCGTTCCAGTTAATTCAATATCGCCACCTACGATCTCAGGTGATGGGATATTCGGATTGCGCAACACCAATCCTGGTGCTTCCGAATCCCCTCCGATGTCAAGAACTGCGCCAGCGAGGTCACTCAAGTTGTCTGCAGGAATTACTACGGATAGATCACCATGCATCTCAACGTGGTCTCCGTCAGAGACGTCGGATCCACGAAGAAAAGCTGTCTCGTAAAGGAAACCATTATCACCAATACCGGTTACAGCAATACCCAGATGTAGATCCGGAATCGTCTCGGTATCGCGCAACTCGAGTATGCGAATCAACGCTTCCGGAGTGATATCGATCGTGGATTCGGAAGCAAGGCTCATGACAAAAGAATTGTACCCTTGAGGGAAGCCCTCTCGTTGTTCGTCAATTCACTAATCGGCATACATCGCTTCGATCTCAGATTCAAAGTGATCAGCTACTTTGTCACGCTTTACCTTGAGAGTCGGAGTGAGTTCCTCGTTTTCCATCGAAAGTTGCCGGCCCAGAATCGTGAACTTTTTGATCTGTTCCACCCTGGCAACATCCGCATTGACCTTATCTATAAAAATTTGCACCTCGTTGATCACGTGATTGTTCTGCTGTGGTGAGCCCTCGAGCCCGCGCTCAGCCATATAAGTCTTAACTGCTTCCTCCTCAAGTGTCACTAATGCCGTGAGGTACTTTCGTCGATCTCCGATCACTACAGCTTCGCTCACGAGGAGACAGTCTTTAATGCCTGATTCCAGATGGCTCGGAGCGATGTTTTTGCCGCCAGCTGTGATAATGATTTCCTTCTTACGTCCAGTAATCCAAAGGTTGCCTTGATCATCGAATTCTCCCAGATCCCCTGACTGAAGCCAGCCGTCGACAATCGCTTCCGCTGTGGCGTCCTCATCCTTGTAATACCCCATGAAAACATTTGGCCCACGTACGACTATCTCACCGTCTTCAGCGATGCGCACCTCTGTTCCTGGATAGGGAATACCTACCGAACCGAATGTGGTGCGGCCCGGGATCGTCAGTGTGGTGGGGCCGTTGTCCTCCGATTGGCCGTATACCTCATGGATGACGAAGAAAGCTGAGAAAAACTCGAGAATCTCGGTAGATATCGGAGCCGCAGCGGTTACGAAGACTCTTCCGCGATCTAGGCCAAGCTTTGTCCGAACTTTGTCTAAGACGAGCAAATTCGCCAGCTTCTCCTGCAATACCAAACGCCCAGTGGGAGTCAAACCACGATTCCTCTTCGCATTGGCGACACGGCCAACCTTCATCGCCCACTCAGCGATTTTCGCCTTCAGACCTGTTGCCTTCTGCAGTTCGGTTTTAACTCCCAGATAGAATTTCTCCCAGACACGTGGAACCCCAGCGAACACGGTTGGCCGCGCTTGTTTGATATTCTCTGCGAGCGCGTCAACAGACTCCGCGTAGTAGATACTGCCTCCGGTTGTAGCTGGAATGTGCACACTGAACATCTGTTCGGCAATATGAGATAGCGGCAGATACGAAACGTTGGTATCCCCCTCGTCCAATTTAAAAACATCTACTCCGGTTTGGGCCGTCCATGCCAGATTCCCATGAGAAAGCATGACGGCTTTCGGTGGACCAGTGGTACCAGATGTATAAATTAAGGTCCCAAGATCATCTAGAGTCAGCGCATTCAAACGGGAATCGACATCCGAGGATCCCGCTTTGTCTCCCAGCGCAAGAAAATCGTTCCAGGTGGATACAAGCGGGTCTTTAACTGAAGATCCTTTCATGAGCACGACCTTCCGGACCGAAGGAATATCGTCACGAATTTCGTCGATCTTGGCCCATTGGTGTTCATTCTCAACAAGTACAACAGCAGCTTCGGAGTGATTAATGATGTACCGACAAGCCGACGGTGAATTCGTTGCATAGATCCCGGCCGGAACAGCACCGACCGCCATTGCTGCCGAATCCATCGCAACCCACTCCGGTCGATTGAAGCCGAGGATCGCGACGACATCTCCGGATTCGACACCTAGGGCAATCAGGCTGCGACTTACACGACCAATCTCGTCAGTATGTTCCGCCCAAGTAGTAGTGATCCAATCGTCTTCTTGGCGAACGTGATACGCAGGGCGATCAGCCCATTTCACACCGTTTTGGAAAATCTTGTACGGGATCGACTCGACAGCCACGACCGAACTCCTCCTAGATGAGAGAGCCGACTGTAGCGACCATCGGCTAGGAGCGTCACCCAATCAGCTGTTCTGTCAATTCTCCGATATCCTCTAAATCTTGAATCTGCTCTATTAAGTCAGCGGCAGCGCCCAATTGATCGTCAGGTAATAAGACACTCGCCTGCTCAATAAAACGACCCCTGAGTTCACCCATGGTGAACGGATCTTCAGGGCTCCCTCGAATCACATCCACGTATCTGGTATAAGAATGTCCCGTATTCAACTTTATAGTTACCCGAGCATCTCCATCTTGCACATCAAACTCTGGATCCCCCGACAGTCTCACTTTTCTTGCTAATTCCTTGATCTCTGCAGAGTGGATACTGTTTTTGATATCTTCGAAAAGAAGATACTCGTTGAGTGTCCGATCCCCTCCTTTGAAAAGCGTCACTGAGACCACAATGGGAATACTCGACTGTGCTTCGATCACATCTACTGGGGAAACGTTTTTCGTAACCTCCGCCATCTCGGGACTAGTCACCACTTCTACATAATCGACATCGGAAGTCGAAAAGTTATTTTCAGCGGCTATGGAGGCGGTGGCCTGAATCGTTGACTGCAAGTGACGATTAGAAGCATGAGGCTTGAAATGGATCTCTAGAGTTTTCCATTCCTTACCCAGATCAGCTATGGCAGTAGCCAGGTCATAGACCTCTGAATAAGCGTGAAAAAATCCTCGCTTCCCTTCAAAGATCTGAGAAGGTGAGGTCAGACCTTCGGCAGCCAGCAAGGCTGCCTCCACACCTCCTCTTGCCGCCTTGCCGGCGTGAATGTACTTCACCATCCCACCCTGATACCAGTTCGCAAGCCCTGATGCATAGGAAGCTGCCAGGCCCATCGCGTGCATCGTCCGTTCAGTGCTCAACTCCAGCAGACTCGCGGTTGCAGCGACTGCACCAAAGTGACCCATAACAGCTGTCCCATGGAAACCACGGTCTGCGAATAGAGACGGCTGCACCGCTAAACCTAAGCGAATCATTACCTCATATCCCGCCACAACTCCGGTAATCAACTCTCTACCGTTCGAATTCTCTCGCTCTGCAATAGCCAAAGCAGCCGGGATAGTCGTCACTCCTGGGTGATGGACTGCGCCTACGTGTGTATCGTCATTTTCAACACTATGAGCTGCGGTGCCGTTCACATACGCGGCATAGGGAGCCGGAAGTCGGCCGGGGAAACCTATGACTGTGCATTCAGGGGTCCCTCCCATCCTGTGAAATACTTCGCGCGTACGCTTTCCCGAGGGAAGCCGCGAACCGAGAACTGCCAGTCTCGCAACATCCAATAAACACTGCTTGGCCTTTTCGATAACTTCAAGTGGAATAAGGTCATATTCGAGACCCGACACGAACTCAGATAGTTTGAAATTCGTGGGCTCAATCGTCATGGCACCTCCGAAAGCAACTCCGCAAACGCTTAGTACAGTAAACAAAGCGCCGTCAGATAGGCGACAGATGGATTGTTCCCCCGATCTTTTCAGCCGATCTTCAGTAATCGGTCCAGAGCGCTCCTTAGCTTCTTGTCGCCAACAGGACCGAAAAACTTTTCGACAACCACACCGTCACTCGAAATAAGAAAGCTCACAGGCTGGAAATGCACCTCATACAGTTCCCAGAGCTCATCGCTATACCCCCATATCAGATGATCCTGATCAAACCAGTCGTCAACACGCTGAGCCGACTTCTCTGGTGACGACTTACCCGCTACGGCAAGAAAAGTAATGTCTTGCGAATAATCCGATGCGACCGCATCAATGACCGGCAACTCGTACCGACACGCCAATCACCATTCAGCCCAAAACACCATATAGAGAGGCTTTTCCCCCTGTGACAAGGTAAAGGTATTCCCTTGACTAAGTGTCAGGTTGAATTCGGGCGCATCTCCCTCACCATGACTTCGCTGCCCAGAATCTGGCTGATCATTCTGTTCAGTGGCCATCACTCTTGTGGTATCCGGAGCAGATGACTCCGTCGACTCCGTTACGACACCACAGGCAAACGAAAACAAGCAAGAAAAAACTAACGCGATAGAAAGCGCACGAGAGCTCATCTACTTAATCAGAATCGCACTTCACGTTAAGAGAAACGGAGGATGATGCACTGAATGCAACCCATTGGTGTCGTCTCCCCGTACCAGAACTGTTCTGTAGAATCCTTCAAGTGAGTGAGGTTCGACTTGCTTCACATGAGGTGATATATAACGAATCACCAAGCCACAACTCCGACGATCGGACCTGGTCGGAGGACTTGAATGGAAAAGTTTGCCGTGGTGGAACGACATCTGGCCAGCATCTAATTCGACAAGAAACGCCGATGAACGATCTACATACTCATCAGGTATCTCTTGTCCAACACTAAGGATATTTCCAGGTGTAGCTGCAGTTACATGGGGCACCATTCCTACCTGATGGCTTCCTGGAATAACCTCCATGCAGCCGTTCTCGGCATCGGCGTCGTCGATCGCAATCCACGCCGAAAGTGCCTCCGCTGGCTCAAGTCCCCAATAGGTCACGTCCTGATGCCACGCGACGTAGTGCTCGACCTCAGACGAGGGGTACTGGCAAAAAAAGAGTGAATCCAAAATCACAATATCCGGCCCCATTACTGCTTCTACCCAGTCGAGTACACGGGAATCGGTCGCGAGTTCCCAGATGAATTCAACGTCAAAGTGTCTGGCGTTAAGACCATCTCTGCTGGCTTCGTGTCCGACCTGAGCCACAAGCTCATTGCATTGCTCTCGGTATTCGTTCATCTCTGCTGCAGGGAACACATCCATGGGAGCAAGGAAGCCTTCCCGCTCATAATCTGAACGAGCGTGCTCTACCGTGGCACGGTCCTTTTTGTTAGAGCTCTCTGTATCCGCACTCATCGTTTTCCTTACAAAAAATCCTTTACGAACGACCAAACTTATCGAGGCAACCGCGTGCGCTTGAACTCGTTCAGTCGCTTCCATGACAGCATTTCAAGAACCTGGGCCACATCGTCAGATTGACCACGTTCCATAAGACGCGCGAACGCTGCCGCCTCACCAACAATGAAAGTTGGCACTCCGAAAACACTCCATCGCTGCACCGCATCAGCGTGTTCAACAGCCAACGTCTTCAGTGGTTCTCCGCTTTCTACTTCAGTAGCGATCTTGGAATCATCCAGACCAGCTTCTTTTGCAATCTTCGCCAAAACAATTGGGTCGTTGATATCAGCAGCTTCGTCATGCCGAGCGGCGAAAGACAACAGGTGGTAATCGAGGAACTTCGCAGGATAAAGGTCACGCACCGCGATCCCCCACGCGAGTGCCCTAACACCCGATGGAAGCACATCGTGAAGGTCACGATCCCATACATCAACATCCGAAGGCTCGACATGTACTTGACTCAACGAGAAAGGGATGAAGCAGGGATCCCAGTCCCGGCCTTCCTCGAGACCGCGCTTAACCCCCTCAACGGCATTGCGCGCAAACGGGCACAAATAGTCGAAAGTAAGAGAGAAGCTCAGCGGTGACAGAGGCGCGGAAACGGCCTTCTCAGCCGGTTCGACTGCCAAACGACGCGTCCATCGCCGACGACGGAACTTATCTATCACGACTCGAGCTTACCGCACTGATTCTTCGGCACAGTTCCCCTTTCACGTACAGTCGGGCGGACAACGCGATACCCAAAACTCGAGCCTACAGACCGACTGTCAATCAGTTCTCTTGAATTATTCGTTCTGATGGATCCTTCCAGATTGTGGGCGCTACTGGGATTGAACCAGTGACCTCTTCCGCGTCAGGGAAGCGCTCTCCCACTGAGCTAAGCGCCCTCAGTTGGCGTAGATTGTACGCCGGAGGCGCCGCCGGGAATCGAACCCGGGTAGAGGGTTTTGCAGACCCTTGCCTAATCCACTCGGCCACGGCGCCAGAAATAACAAGAGACGGACCCAAGACCGTCCAGCTGAGCGGACGACCGGAGTCGAACCGGCGACCTCAACCTTGGCAAGGTTGCGCTCTACCAGCTGAGCTACGTCCGCGGTAGCCCGACTTTACCACGACCAATCTGACAGACCCTCAGGCTCCAGTTGATCCAAAACCCCCTGCTCCTCTGCGAGAATCGCCCAAATGATCGACCACGAAGAATTCCCAATCAGGAGCTTCGAGCACCAATAATTGTGCGATTCG
>CAJWGC010000035.1 GCA_913031525.1 uncultured Acidimicrobiia bacterium
AGCCCCTCGAATCCATCATGGAACGCCTTGCCGAAAACGGCCACGATATGGCTGCCGCCCAAGCAGCTCTCGATGGCGCAACTTCTCTCATCGATGAAGGAAGGGCCATAGCAGCTCCAGTAGCAGAGAACGTTATCGATCTCGACCCGAAAGACTGGCCCGATTCAGCAACTAAGAGCGCGCTCAACCAGGGGCATACCGACCTTCAAAATGCTAAGCAACAGCTCAAGAGGGCTCAAGAGCAAATCCAGGCCACAGTGTCTGTGATCAAGGAGACCATGCCTAAAGGGGAGGAAACGCATCCATGCCGACTCCCACGCGCAAAGAAGGACCTCAAAAAGAACTGCCCTTCAGCTCTCAAGATTGCTCCGACATCAGTCGACGGTGAAAATTCGCCTCGGCCGCTGAAAATATCCCCTAGCCGGATACCAGGAAGCACCGGGCCGTCCATCGGACATCTCAAAGCCGGAGATAACGAAAATTCGCCTCGGCCGCTGAAAATATCCCCTAGCCGGATACCAGGAAGCGCCGGACCATCCATCGGATATCTGCAAGATGGCATCGCCAAGAAGAAGATCCCGCAGGAACGTTCTAACTTTCCTGGATGTTCCTTTGCCAACAGCCAATGGACAAAATCTTCTCCGTACAGTGCGCCAATCTGCCCATCGGACATCTGGAAGCACCGACCTACTAGCCGAATACCTAGAAGCTGATATCGGTAAGAGGGGGCGCCTGGAAGGGCGCCCCCTCTTCTCTCTATATTCCCTCAACAACCGTTGATCACAAATCCGATCTAAAAAACGCCAAAAACGATGGGTCATACCTCAAATCTGTCATCGTAAAAACGACCGCACGTCGCTGTAGACAATCTTCAGTTGTCCGTCATACATTTCTCTTTAGGCTTCTCCGGATATCTTTCCGATCGCCGATATCGTCTCAATCTGATATTTAAAAAAACAAAAAATTCCAGCTAGCACTATTCAATTCGGATCACGATACAAATCTCTGGGTATTCGATTCCAATGAATTGAGCGCCACAACAGGTACGCTCAGTTAATGAGCGACACTGCAAATCTGGTAAAGCTGGGGATCGACCCTGTGCCATTTTTTGAACACGATGACAGCTCTATTCGACGCCTAGCCATAGCATCTTGCTCAGCAATCCTCGACCGTCCTGGTATCTATGAGGCTTTAGAAAAGCGGCTCGCTCAAGACCCTACTCCCAGAGTCAGAGCGGAGGCAGCTGAAATGATCGGACTCAGTTCTCGAACCAGCATCAAGGCATTGCTCTCTGCCGGAGACGATTCGGAACCGGTAGTAGTTGAAGCCGTGGCAACGGCGCTCGGCGAACTGGGTGATCCCGAAGCAGTTCAATGGCTAATCGACACAGCTCTGAATCACTCCGATGGACTAGTACGTGAAGCAGCGGTTGCTTCTCTCGGGGCCATCGGAGACGACAGAGCCCTACCAGCCTTACTCGAACTAGTGTCGAAAGCGCCCCCCCAAGTACGACGTCGTTCTGTCGCAGCTCTAACGGTGTTCGACTGTCCAGAAGTCGAGGTAGCGATCGTTGCGGCGCGTAACGATCGCAATCCGATGGTGCGCGAGGCAGCTGAAATGGTGGTAGGCCGCGCTCACGGCGACATCTCTACCTTGTCCCGCCAACAAGACGACACCCTACTGGCCGAGGAATAACGCGAGGGGGACAGATTTTCCGGCCAGAAAAAGGGCTTTACGTCCAACTCGCGACGCAAACTACATGCCACCAGAATGACACTAAATACTAAGAACTATGACCGCGATCCTCACGCACCCACTCAGCCCCACCGAGCCAGTGTTCTTTCTTCCAGATAGGGGCCCGTACCTTGAGCTCGTCAATGACGTATCGTCCAGCAGCGAAAGCATCGGCGCGATGCGGCGCGCATACTGCAACCGCAACGCTGATCTCGCCTACGCTGAGAACTCCAGTACGGTGCATCGCAACAGCTTTGCTGATGGGCCATTTGGCTCGGGCCTCGTTGATCACTTCCTGGATCTTGGGTTCTACGACACCTCCGTAGGCCTCGTATTCAAGATGAGTCACGCCGGTTCTGCCCGGAGAGTGACTACGAACGGTTCCCAGAAATAAGACGATTGCTCCACATTCCGGTGCCGCGACTGCTCCAAGGACCGATTTTGGATCAATGGCATCTCCTACCACTACAACCATATCGTCAAGATTCTGCGGACCGACGTCCTTGGAAGTCATACAATCCCCTCCGTGGATAACACTAACTCCGAAGATCAATTCGAAGAACAAGAAACAGTCGCGTTGCCTCCCTCTGAGGGAAATGAACGATCTAACTTCCAGAAAGACGGCGAACAATCTCTGGAGCAACCTCCAGCATCGCGCGTCTCAGCGCAGGAAACTCCGACAGCGCGGCCTTTCAACACGAATGAATCTTGGGAAGAAGAACAGTCGCCAAGAGAAATTCGCTCGTCAACTCTCCAAGAGGAACAACTCGATTGTCGAAGGCAATCGAGTAGAGCCAATTCTTCGATCTTCGTAGGGCTTGTCGCCGGAGTACTCGGTGCTTCTCTAACTGTTGCTGCGCTCGCAATAGGCGGCGTATTCGACCAGACCGGGGAAATAGTTCAAACACCCCAGATCGGAACATCTACACCTTTCAGCTCGAATCAGTCCATAACGGAAGGCGCCACTTCGAGTCGTGCGGCTGTAGTCGCGCAGAAAGTTGTTCCCTCAATAGTGGCCATCGAAGTAAGCGCGGACGATGGGATAAACGGATTCAGCGCATTCGCCGCGGGCTCTGGGGTAGTGCTCACGGATGACGGACTCATTGTCACCAACGCCCACGTCATCGCCAATGCCACCGATACCACTGCCACCCAGGTCGTGTTACAAAACGGGACGCTCTACGACGCTCGTATCATCGGCAAAGACACCATTACAGACCTCGCCGTCCTTCAGATCGAAGCTACTGACCTCACTCCAATAGAACTCGGCTCGACAATTGATCTAGCGATAGGTGACGTCGCTGTCGCGGTAGGCAACCCACTTGGGCTACCTGGTGGGGCCTCAGTCACCGTGGGTGTGGTCTCGGCTTTTGATCGCGAAGTGCAGGTTGGAGCGATAGACGGCACTCTATTTGGCATGCTGCAGACGGACGCACCGATTACTCGCGGATCCAGTGGAGGGGGGCTAGTAGACGAGAACGGTCGCTTGATCGGCATAACGACAGCGATCGGCGTTACCGACGCCGGAGCCGAAGGGATCGGATTCGCCATCCCGGTCGAACTGATGACCCGAATTACTGAAGAAATTATCGAGACAGGTCGGGTGCGGCACACCTTCTTAGGCGTAGCCCTCCAGGACACATACGCACAACAAGGCGCAGCTCAAATTCCCTCTGGTGCCGAGATTGTCGGATTCGTTGCGCCATCAGGAGCCAGAGAAGCTGGACTCGAGGAAAACGATCGTGCCATCGGGATAAACAACAAGCCGGTACGGACTAAAGAAGACATCATCAACGAACTGCGCAACTTCCGAGTTGGCGATACTGTCGTTCTCGAAGTTATACGTGACGGAGAGACAATGAAATTTGACGTGCGCCTTGGCGAGAAACCTTGAAAGACAGGCGTCACCAATGAACGACAACCTGTTCGATCGACTCTTCGAGCTATTCCAGACTTCCGATACCGTCAACTGGGGATTGGCTGAAGAAATCGTCAAGAGTGCCGCAGGACCACGCGAGCCGATCGAACCACAACTGGCCGAGGAGTATCAGGAGCTGGCCCTGGCCGCTCAATTGCAGCTCTCATCGGCCAAGGTGCTCGACGCAAGCGCAGCGGTCATACCTGATCCCGTTGATTCTGCAGGGTGGGCAATTGCTAACTTCCGAAGCTTCTCCTATCTCATGGAACCTCTATCTCGTGCGTTAGGAGGAGAAACTACTGCTACATCAGACCCAATCGGCTCAATGATGGGATCTTTCGGATCAGCTCTTACTGGCCTGCAGGCGGGATCCATGACTGCTGTCATAAGTCGCCGCACAATGGGACAGTTTGACACCATCCTTCCGTCCGTCAACCAGAGCAAGGCTTATCTTGTGGTACCTAACATCGAAGATTTCGCCTCGTCTAACAAGCTCGATCCTCGCCAAGTTCGCCTATGGGCAACTATGCACGAGCTAGTTCGACATGCTGTACTGCACCTACAGGCAACCCAAGATGCTCTGTCATCTGCTGTAGCTGAGTTCGTCGCAACAATCGACTTCGATCCGTCACGCCTCATGAACAAGCTCGGAGAGATGCGCGATCCAGCGGGGATTGAGGCAATGCTCGGGGGCCAAGATGGATTGACAGCCTTGCTAGGAAGTGAAGGGGAACCCGCTAACGCGGCACGCCTTGAGACCCTGATTTCGTTCCTCAACGGCTACGGCGATTACATAGTGAACATTGCTGGAGAAAAGTTGCTGCCCGATATAGCTTCGATATCAACGGCCTATAAAAATCACCGCACCGCATCGTTGCCAGAGTTGGAGCAGATACAACAATCCCTTTTTATCGATATCACTCGCTCCCATCCTGAAGATGGTGAATCATTCTGTGAGGAGGTGTCTCGTCGTTGGGGACTCGAGACACTTGTCCACATCTGGGAAAACACCCATCACCTGCCGGCTCCAGGAGAACTCGCTGATCCTGTCGGATGGGCTGCAAGAACCCTGCTCGACTAATTCGTTATCGCTTTGGGTTATCGACAAAGCGATCCAGATTCACTGAGGTGCCGGAGTTAGCGATGACGTTCCACTCGCCCGCATATGAGCTCATCCTCGCGCTTTACTCATTGCTGATGGATCAGAAAAAGTTCATAACATGGTTATATCCCAACGCGAGATCCGCCGATATGAGCAGGAATAGCTAAGTAGCACCCTGTGGAAAGTACTCTTCACTAAATGTGGAAACGCTCTTTTCCCCTCGCGATAGCTTGCGCATTTCTCTTATTCGCCTGTTCGGCATCGGAAGAGAGCACTGTCACCAGTGCGCCTGCCAACGCAACCACAGCGACCGACCCGATGGAAACGAATCCTTCTGTGACGCTCAAGTCTGGAGCTTCAACCTACACACCGATTTACGAACCTTCCGATTGTGAATTCATTCAGCCTGACGGATATATCGTCGAGTGCGGATATCTTGTTGTTCCTGAAAATCGAGCAGATCCGTATGCTGGTGTCGTTCGAATTCACGTCGCGATCTTCCCCTCCACCACAAACTCACCATCGCTTGATCCCGTCATCTATCTCGAGGGCGGGCCGGGAGGCCATGCTCTCGATGGTCTTCAATTCTCTTTCGATCAGCGGTTTGCTCCGTTTCTCGATCGCAACGACTTAATCGTCTTTGACCAACGAGGAACTGGCATGAGCACGCCATCGCTAGCATGCCCCGAGGTTCGCCAAACAGAGATCGACCTTCTCAACCAGCTGCTGACTCCGCAACAGCAAACCGCTCGTTACAATCAATCGCTTGCAGAATGCCGCGATCGGCTTACCGCTGACGGCATCGATATCGCGCAATACAACTCTTCATCTAATGCGGCCGACTTGGCTGATCTGCGTACCGTCCTCGGCTATGAAGAAATCAACCTCTATGGAATTTCCTACGGAACTCGCCTCGCCCTCACAGCAATGAGAGATCATCCGGCAGGGATACGCAGTGTGATCCTCGACTCAGCAGTTCCTTTAGACATCGATTTGCCTGAGCAGATACCCTCTACAGCTGCTCGAGCCTTTGATGCCTTTTTCGACTCTTGTAGCGCGTCAATAGAGTGCGGCGCGTCCTATCCGGATTTAAAAGAATCCTTCACCACGCTCCAATCCACTCTCAATGCCAGTCCTGCGTCCGTCGAAATCAACGACTTCCTCACAGACACAAGCTATCCGGCGTATCTGACGGGAGACGATGTCGCATTGCTGCTGTTCCAAAGTCTCTACTCAGAAAGTCTTATACCGATCCTGCCCGATATGATCGACGACGCCAGTCAAGGTTCCTACAGCGGACTGTCTGACCTGGCCTCCATCTTCTTCACAAACGACGTGTTTATGAGTATCGGAATGCACCTCTCCGTTCAATGCAACGAGGAATACGCGTTTTCTTCGGTCGCCAAAGTCGAAGCTGAAATAGCTCTGCACCCCGACGTGGCGCCTCTGTTCAGAGATGTCGCCGGCGACTTTGCTGCTTGTACATTGTGGAATTCCGGATCGGCAGATCCAATCGAAAACATCGCAGTAGCGAGCTCAGTTCCGACCCTGGTGCTCGGAGGCCAATTCGATCCGATCACACCCCCCCAATACGGAGAGCGAGCCGCTACCACTCTTTCAAATAGCTACTTCTTCACCTATCCCGGACTCGGACATGGCGTGAGCACAGCCCATCCATGTCCGCTGTCGATGATGCTGGCCTTCCTCGAAGAGCCAGGGGCAAATCCAGAAGACTCGTGCATCACCACGATGAAGGAACCGGTTTTCATTGTTCCCGGCGCAATAAGCGTCGACCTCATTTCCGTCACTGAAGAGACCTTTGGCCTCACTCTCTCGGTGGTAATCCCGACAGGCTGGAAGTGGGCTGGTCCCGGACAGTGGAATGCGCCAGGCCTTGGAGACACCGTGCTCCTTCAGCAGGCTTTGCACGCGAACGACTATTCATCCATACACGATATGGCCGACGACATCGCTGACTCTATCGGAATAAGGGAATGGCAAACGTGGACATATCAAGAGGAACGAAACTGGAATTTGTTCGAGGCGAGCGATGAAAAACTGTCCTATGTCTTCGGTCTCGCCGAAGACGCTGAAAATCTTCTCATAGTTCTCCTGGCTGCTCCCTCTGATTTGATCGCTGACTATGAAGAACAGGTATTTGCTCCAGCTCTCGAAGCCATCCGGGTTCGTTAAAAAAGTTAAAATTGGCTGAAGTATGACGATTTAGTCGAAGATGCTCCGCCACAGTCGGCTAAACAAACCGCGCTGTTTCGGCCTGGGTAAATCATCAAGCACCTTCACAAGATGGTCCGGCGGAAGATCACCTATCAGCACGTAGGCAACATCACCTGACTTCCACGACATCCAGATATCTGTCGGCGTCACAATTCGGCTGTACGTCTCGCCATTCATCTTGATAGTGGGAGCATTCTCGAAACGATCGAGGTGAGCGTCGACATCTACCTCAAATAAAGAAAACGAAAAGAGACTATCTGTGTAGAAAGCCTGGACCGTCCCATCTGGACCGGTATACGTATCCGCTCGAACATATCCTGCAGCATCGAGGGGCATCGACGTGTTTCCAACAGGAAACATCACGTCATATGAATCGCTCATCGCTTCCATGTCGGCATAAGAAAGATCAGGCTTGGCGTTGATTTCGATCATTGCCGAGTATCGGAACAAAGTGCCATCGGAGTTATAGATTTCAGTGACAAGCGGGATTCGCGTGAGGGAATCAAAAGTAAACCTCGCTCTCACAAGGTCGTCCTCCAGAACTTCGAGGACTTCGGCCATGCGCCCTAGGCGCATCGTGGGCTCAGCATTCAAAATGCGGTATCGGTCGTCTTTCGCATACTGCGACCACACTGGGACCATCACGCCAGTGTCTCCGCTTACACGTCCTGGTCCTATCAGAGCGCCTTCCTTGCCGGAGCCGACTACGACCATCTGCGAAGCATGCGTAAGTTCGAAAATGCCGGCCTGGGATTCGCCATCGAAAAGCGTCATGGCGATTCGTCGACCCGAATACTCAGCAACAGCAGCCCCGCCGAGATATTCCTCCAGATCATATGATGCTGCAGGACTCGCTGTACCAATAAGAGCCAACATTGTGATCCCAATTACAACCGCGATACTCCGTATACGATTTCTCACGGATGCGACCCCCCAGAGTGAACCGCGGGAATCACTTGAAAACCTGGCTCAACTGACGCGCGAGCCACATGTCGGTTAGCAAAGCTGTCGAGATCAATTGAAACTGGCGCGGTGTTCGGAAAGCTTCTCACGCCTACGACAAGTGCAGCAACAGCAGCAACAGCAGCAACAGCAGCAACACGGACTTGAACTGCTGGCCACTTATGCTCGACACGTCTCGAAGCTGGCATCAGAAACTCAGGAGGATCCAGACCCGGTAGCGAACGGATTGCTGTACGAGCTGCGTCAAGTTCGTGCAGGTTGGCTCGACAGTCAGCACATTCCTGGAGATGATCGAACACCAGTCGATACTCGGTAGTCGGCAGTTCACCATCAAGATAAGCAGAGAGCTGTATCTCGTCATGTCCATGAGGAACCAGCGACTCTGGAGCTCGCAGCATTGGCAGAGAGCGCAACGCAGCTCTTGTTTCTTTCAGTTCATGGAACGCAAGGATGCAGTTAGAGCAGCCATCGAGGTGAACCGTAACTAGTTGTAATTCGCCTGGACGTAGTTCGCCATCGAGATAGGCGGTAAGAAGTTCGTCAATGTGGTCGGGCATGTCATTCATAGTGGCCATGTCAACAGTCCTCGCAACATCTTGCGACCTCTATGTATACGGCTTCGTACTGTTCCCACAGGAATATCGACAGCATTCGCGATCTCTTCATAGCTGAGTCCAACAACATCACAAAGAACAACACATTCTCGAAAATCGAGTGGAAGTTTGAGCAAAGCAGATTGGATGTCCTCCGAGAGCCTGACTGAAGCAAGAACCTCGTCGGGAGACGGACTGCTGACAAGCGAGATCCTATCGTCATCAGGCAGAGGTGAGGTAGGGCGGCGCTTGGCTTTCCTGACTGAGTCGAGAAAAGCATTTCGAGTGATCCGCCAGAGCCAACCTTCGAAAGAACCTGGCGTGTAAGAAGCCAGACCCTTGCGAACTCGCAACAAAACTTCTTGCACGAGATCAGACGCGTCGTCACGATTTCCAGTGAGGCGATACGCGAAGTTATAGATCTTTCGTCCGTAGCTTCGCGCTACGTCTTCCCATGTAGGGATAAGATCGTCACTCATAGCTCTGCCCGATTGCACATCAAAATAAACGCAGTAACGCGCGAGACAGTTCCCTGCTCCCGCGATTTACGCTTCGGTGGACGTACTGGTTCCTTTGATCTCTTCGCCTTCTTCGGGGGCTTCTTCAGCGCCTTCTTTGAGGCCAGCTCGGAACTCCTTCGATGAGCGCCCGAGAGAACGGGCAAGGTCCGGCAACTTCTTCGCACCGAACAACAGAAGGACCACAGCCAGAAGGATCAAGAGCTCAGGGCCGTTGATATTGCGAAACACGGAATCTCCTTCGTTCCGAGCGACACTGTAGTGGGTCTGGAGGGTCAGTGCTGCAAGATGCAGTCATAACACTCTGAATCTGGAATCTCTACCCGACTTGACGGACGCGAGCAGTCAGCGCTCGTTCCCTTCTGATCTTGCGTCGTTCTCGTTCTGAGAGTCCTCCCCAGATGCCAAATTTCTCGCTGGAAACGATCGCAAACTCGAGACACTCGGATTGCACACTGCACTCTCCACAAATTCCCTTAGCGGTACGCGTTGAGGCACCACGTTCCGGAAAAAACAAGTCTGGATTAGCTCCTCGGCAATTGGCTAAGTCCTGCCAAGCTAATTCTTGGTTCCCAAGGACTTCCAAAAGTTGCGTGAACAAAGCTGCTCCCTAGTAGTTGTAATTACGTTAATGTAATTCAACCAATTGCTGCTCACGGTGTCAACCTGATCGTATGTAGCGCAGCGCTGTGTTCACGCTAACG
>CAJWGC010000036.1 GCA_913031525.1 uncultured Acidimicrobiia bacterium
AAAATCTATTACGGGGAGTTGCTGCCCATCATGCAGGAATGGTTCCGGTGTTCAAGGAGACAGTGGAATACCTATTTCTTCAGGGTCTTGTCAAGATTGTTTTCGCCACCGAAACTCTTGCACTTGGGATAAACATGCCTGCACGCTCAGTAGTGGTAGAGCAACTCTCGAAATTCACAGGTGAAACTCATGAAACCCTCACTCGCGGAGAATTTACTCAACTAACGGGTAGGGCAGGACGTAGGGGGATCGACAATTTTGGAACAGCGGTAGTGCTCCATGATGGACGTCTACCCTTTGAGAGGGTTGCAGCGATAGCAAGCGGCGGGAGCGAACCTTTACGATCGAGTTTCCATCCAAGTTACAACATGGCGGTGAATCTCGTGGCAAATTACTCCCGCGAACAGGCCGAGGAGTTGCTCGAAGCCTCTTTTTCTCAATTCCGAAGAGAGCAACAGAGAAGCGTGGTGAAACTACGTTTCGACGAGTTGAAGGGTGAGATCGACCGTTTTCGAGAGCGAGCTGAGTGCAGCCGTGGAAATATTTGGGAGTATCTCGGTGTATTAGCGGAAGAAAAATTCCACTTGAAGGCCAAGCTGCGTGAGTTCGCACAGCAAATGAGATCCGGAGATATCATCACGATATCGGGCGATGATCGCTGGGTACTTCTTGCCCGCGGCCAGGGTGTATCGCCGAGATTGTTATTGCTATCTGATTCTGGCGAGATGAAACGCGTAGCAGTTACTGATCTATCGCCATCGATAAGATTGCTTGGATCGATCGTCATGATTGAGCCCGTGAAGTCTCGCGATCACGCCTACCGGACAGCTATGGCAGAACGTTTGGCGGATTGGCAACCAGTTTTCGGTAGGACGTTTAGTTCTCCGGGACCAATCGAAGTAATGAGTCCAATATTCTCTTGTCCGAATTTTTCCGAGCATCTCGGATGGGCAAAGCGTGTGGCCCGAAGTGAACGAGAGCTTGCCAAAGTAAGAAAACGGCTTGATCGCTTTGAAGACAGACTGATCAAGATGTTCCAGGCTATTTCCGGAGTTTTGCAGGAGCGCGAGTTCACGTACGGATGGTCGCTAACGGTGAAAGGCAAGCGACTGAGATACATCTATAACGACCTGGATCTTCTTCTGGCCGAAGCGGTAGAGGTAGACCTTTTTTCGAACCTTGATGCTGCCGAATTCGCAGCGTTGGTGTCATTGTTCACGTTCACGCCGCGTGGTACCGATGTTGAAGAAGATTGGCCGAGTAGAAAGTTGGCAGAAGCTGGAGAGCGTGTCGTCAATCTTTGGGAGGAACTGATAAGGGTCGAGGATAGGAGAGGCATCGCAAATTTACGCAGACCCGAGGGAGGCTTCGTTCTTCGCGCTTACAAATGGGCGTCGGGCCATGACCTTGAAAATCTGTTCGAGAGAGAGGAATCAGTTGGGGATTTCGTCCGGAATTTCAAAAATTTACTGGATCTTCTCAGACAGTTACGAGATGTGTACCCGAAGTTGTCTGAAATCGCAGCGGAAGCGATACGATTGACCGATCGTGGGATAGTTGCATCGGGAGGCAGACTTTGAGCTGGTGGGTCGTTGTGAATCCGATGGCCGGCGCGAAAGGGGAGATAGAGCAACGGACTCGCGCAGCTCTCACGAAGCGTCGGATTGATCACGAGATTCGGGTTTCGAGATCTGCAGATGACATTCCCAATATTGTGGCTGAGGGACGCTCTCTAGGCGCAACCCGGTTTGTCGCAGTTGGAGGCGACGGAACAACTTCGATGGTTTTGAATGGGATGCTTGCAGAGGGATGGCTAACCCCACCAACTCTTGCTGTACTTCCTATAGGGTCAGGTTCGGACTTCATAAGGACATTCGCGTTGCCGCGCCATCTGGAAGATGCGGCGGACCATCTTGTTACCGCTGATGTTTATCGTTGTGATGTCGGTGTATTGGAGGGAAATTTCGGGCGTCGTTACTTTCTAAATGTCGCTGATGTTGGGATTGCAGCAGCATCACTACGTATAGCGAACGTTCTACCGCGATTTCTTGGCGGATTGCGCTATGGAATCAGTTTTTGGTTGAAACTGGCTTTTTTCCCATCTGCCATTATTCGTATGGAGGCGGACGGGCGAAGCTATGAGGGTCCAGCAATCAACGTAGTGGTAGCTAATGGCCAATACTTTGGTGGAGGTATGAATGTTGCACCGAGGGCGACTGTTATGGATGGCAAGCTAGATATTCAGATATTCGTAGGTCCACGTAGACACGCGTTTTCGGTGATGCCCCGGGTGATCAGAGGGTCTCATTTGACGCATAGAAGCGTGCGACGTTTCGAAGCGGAAACTTTTGAAATAGAGTGCATAGATGGTTGGCCTGTGGAGGCGGATGGTGAACTTATAGGTAGCGGTTCGGTGATAGGTCGTGTCGCTGCAGGGGCGATTGACTTCAAGATCTGACTGTTAAAAGATGCGGATGGAAAGAGAATCGTTGGCTCTGGCGGCTCTATAGATATACTCCGCGCCGCGCAAGAGGAATCAGATGGAAAAAAATGAAAACTGATAGTGACGAAACTGTTTCCGCAGTAGACGATGTTGTGGGAGAGCAGCAAAGAGAAGATGAGGTTCTAGAAGAACTAGAAGCTGAAGAGCTCGAAATGCTTACCGAAGACGAAGCATCTGAAACTATTGTCGTTGACGAAATCGCGGAGCTGAGAGCTATTCGCAGAGCCGAGGTTGCACTTGGTTCTTCGGGTGAGGAGCGAGCCGATGATGAGTTCCTCTGCCAAAGCTGCTTTCTTTTAAAGAAGTCCAGTCAATTGGCGAATAAGCGTCGCGTGCTTTGCAAAGACTGTTTCTAATTCTCCATGGATCGTGCTCGTTCCGCGATCGCTAGCGAGATCATGAAACTTTTTCTTGATCGGAGAAAAAGACAGCTTGTCGAAGAGGATTAGACATGGAATGGCGAAATAAGTGAGAATCGAAACACGGGCTGCCCGAGTGGAGGATATTTCTGCAATCTCGCAGCTCTATCGGGATTCGGAATCCGAACAGACCCAATTGAAGAGTATGTGGTCAGTGTTTAACGGTCTTGATTTGCCATTCGATAGTGCTTTACGAGAGATTCTTGAGGATCGTCGCTCTCTTGTGATTGTTGGAGAACTCGAGGGTGTGCTCTTGGGATTCGCATGGGCCAGATCGGAGCCCATGTTGCGTCGAGCCGGAGGAGAACGCGTGGGCGTTATTCGTCTTTTCTATGTGGAACCTGAAGCCAGAGGAGTGGGACTCGGAGAAGCGATGATCAATCTCGTGCTGGAGTCCTTGCGTTCTTCCGGCCATCGGCGATTCGATGCGCTTGTAAGCCCAGGCCATCGATTGGCAAAGAACTTTTTTGAGCAAAACGGGTTCGCGGCAAGATCGATAACCATGCATCACGAGGACAATTAACCTGGTATCGAATCTGCTTAATCAATTATCGAAACAGCGGATTACCAATCCAGCTAGTGGTTTTGGGATGAAGTAGGTGCTTTTTGTTGGAAACCTCAGTCCCATTTTTCCAGCTATGGATATAGCGCGCTCCTCCAACGGCGCTACTAGAAGAGCAGTTCCCTTCTCCGATTCTGCTGCATCGATAGCGTCGATGGCGTTTTCCGTATATAACGCTCCGTCTTCGTCGATTCCCAGAAGCGGATAGAGAAGGTTGGTAGCAACGGCGGTACTCGAGAGTCGATATGGTTCTGCCAGGTTAACGAGTGCATGTTCGCGGGGATGCAATCGCCATGATTCGCCCTTTGAAACTAGGACAATATCACCGGGATATTGTGGAGGAACCGGCTGGGACGGGAAGATTTCAAATGAGTCATTTGCGGACGACACCGAATTGATTGCCGATGTAAGAACGCGATGATAGGGAGCGATCGTGAGTCCACTTCCTTCGGCTGGAGCAATCATTGCCAAGATGTAATCCCATGGTCCGGGCCCCCTGGCCGCCTGTTCCTCCTGATAGCGGAGTGCAGTCGTGTAGCGATGATGGCCATCTGCGATAGAAACTGGGTGCGAGGATATTGCGTCCTGAAGAATGGCGATCCGATCAATTTCAGAAATGTCGAAAAGTCGATGTATCGCTCCAGACGGATCCTCGAATTCGATACGGGGAGTCAAGATCGTTGATTGAAGAAGGTCGGATAGCTGTGGAGATGAACTGAGGGCGATAATTGGATCCAGATTGGCTTGCGTAGCCCGCAACAACGAAAGGCGATCTTCTCGATGCTTGGCCATAGTCTCTTCATGGGGGATCACGGAAGGGCCAAACGGGGTGACTCTAAGGGCCCCGAACACGCCACGAACCGTATGAAGGGTTCCGTCAGAGTGGTAGTAATCGGTTTCGTAGAGATAGAAACGAGGAGTGATATCTCGCATGATGATCTTACCCAACCGCCAAGATGAAAGAATCCTGGCAGCATTGAGATGCGCCCCTGGCTCTTCGTTGGGAAGAAGCAAGCGTACGATGTTATATGGAGAGCATTCGAGCAGAGAACGACGATGCTCCTCTGAGATAACGTCGTAGGGAGGGCTCGTAGCCAAACCGGGTTCGGCTACTCGATTGGTGTTGAACAACCATCCGGAGAATGGGACAAACATGGTAGAAGTTGTAGCGGATGTGGGCGATCTGAGCAATGTGGACACCATTGTCTGTGATCTCGATGGTGTTATTTATATTGATGGAGAAGAACTAGATGGTGCGGGTGAGGCCCTAGTAACACTGTCCGACGCCGGCTACAGGATCGTTTTCGTAACCAATAATTCAATGAAGACACCGAGATCTGTGGTCAATCTGGTTGCTTGCCTCACTGGCTATCAAGCGAATATTAACGACGTCATAACGTCGAGCATGGTGACAGCTGAAGCCCTATCAGGGAGAGTCGATCGTGTCTACATCGTAGGTAGCTCGCAGTTGAAGGCCGAATTCGATCGATATGGTTTTGAGGTTCTTGAAAATCACGAGAATGCCGAGGCGGTTGTAGTCGGACTTGACTTTGATCTCACATACGACTCCCTAGCAAGAGCGACACTGGCCATCCGTTCTGGTGCTCTGTTCTATGCAACCAACGCCGATGCTTCGTATCCCACATCTATGGGGCTCAAACCGGGAGGGGGAGCTATCGTCGCTGCATTGGAAATTGCCACCGGAGTTCCTCCGGTGATATGTGGAAAGCCTCATCGAATGATGAGGGAAATCGTCAAAAAACGTAGTGTTAGCCAGGAGATTCTCGTCGTTGGGGATCAACCTTCAACCGACATGGCTATGGGCAAAGCTGAAGGTTGGAGGACGTGCTTAGTGTTGAGCGGAGTGACGCAAGACGTTGCTTTGGTTCCCACGCATCTTAAACCTGACATAGTGCTCGATTCGTTCATCGATATAGTTCCGTTGTTTTTCGGATCGGATGATTAACGGAGTGCCGCATGCAAAGAAGCGATCCGAGACAGAAGACGCTGTTTCAACGGGAGAGTTGTTAGAACTCCGAAGATGAAACCGGCTACGTGGGCTTCCCAAGCTATTGATTGATCGGCAAGGAAGAATTGACTGATGAACCAGAGTCCGAGAAAAAGTAATGCTGACACCGGAACGAAGAAAATGAATAAAAGTGACATGACGCGATGGGTTGGAAATAGGACGAGATAAGCCCCGAGTACGCCAGCGATTGCTCCGGAAGCTCCGACAAGAGGATCAGTAGTGTCGGGATTGTTGAGAACGAATGCTGCGGTGGAAGCAACACCGGCGGCCAGGTATAAAGCTAGATAGCCGAAGAGTCCATATGCTTCTTCGATGTTGTTTCCGAAGATCCAGAGAAACCATATATTTCCAAGTAGATGGAGCAAGCCGCCATGGAGAAACATCGACATGGCAGCTGACCAGAACAGGTGCTTTGTTTCGAATCGCAACTTGCCAGATTGACCGCATCGACCTGTTTGAATTTCTTGATCCGTCAACGGATCGCCCGAAGTCAGTTCACATGCAATGGCCGCGTTTTTGTAGAGAAAGTCAAGGTTCTCCATCTCCGTCGATTGTGTCCAGCCTTGCCAGCCGAAAAAGATCACTACATTGATCGCGATGAGCGAGATTGTGATGATCGGAAAGGTCCGAGTCGGATTGATATCACGGATTGGAATCATCGAATCGTTGGAATCCTGACGAAGCGATAATGGTGTGATGAATTCTACGCAAAATACAGATTCTGATCCTAAATCCGTAATGGACGAGATGGTGGAGCGACTCATCGAAGTCGCGCCGGAAGACTCCTCGCAGGCCGCGGAAGATTTAGCGGAACAGCTGGAATCTGATCTAGACGCCCAAGATAGTAATGACGGATCCTGAGGAGATCCGAAATGGCCCGCCGTCGTCTTGATGTCGAACTAGTGGGGCGAAAGATGATGGCGTCGAGATCGGCAGCGCGGGAAGCCATCGATGCAGGCAATGTTGAAGTCCGTGGTGTCGCGAAGCCTAAACCAGCGACGCTTGTAACAAGTGATGTGTCGATTCGAATCCGTCGAGATAAAGATTACGTCGGTCGAGGTGGTTATAAATTGAAGGGAGCATTGGATGATTTCGGTCTCAAGGTCAAGGGCTCCTGGGCGTTAGACATCGGTTCTTCTACGGGAGGGTTCACTGATTGTCTTCTTCAGCATGGCGCGGTTGGGGTGGTTGCTCTAGACGTCGGCTATGGCCAGTTGGACTGGATGTTGCGTACGGATTCGAGGGTCAATGTTATTGAGAGGACGAACTTTCGCTACGCGATTCCTGAAGAATTAGGGGCTCCTTTTGATTTAATTGTCGCTGATCTCAGTTTTATCTCACTGGTCACGGTTGTGTATCAACTTCGGGCAATGGGAAATAAATCTACGGATTACATACTTTTGGTGAAACCACAGTTCGAAGTCGGACGCGATGAGGTCGGAAACGGAGGAATTGTCAGAGACCCAGTTCTACACGCAACTGCTGTAGAAAAAGTGGCGACGGCTCTGGAAGAGCAAGGCATAGGTCTGACTCGAGCTGTACCGTCGGCCTTACGAGGGGCGAAAGGGAACATCGAATTTTTTGTTTGGGGTAGGTCCGGAGAGAGGACATTCATGAAACAAGACATTGATGCAATGGTGATGAATTGAGTAGTACGTCGATCCAGCTCGGCTTGTTGGTCCATAGCGAGAGAGAAGCCGCCGCGAAATTAGCGCATCGCCTTCAAGTTTTGGCTTCAGCGCGTGGGATGACGGTGACTCCGATCACGATCGATGCCAATCTTGATGGGATCGATCTGATCATTGGCATCGGCGGAGATGGGACTCTTTTATCGGCAGCGGCGATAGCGATGGACGACGGTTTACCTGTAGTGGGAGTCAACCTTGGTCGAGTCGGCTATCTCGCAGATATCGAACAGTCCAGCCTTGACGAAATGCTGGATGGAATTGAAAACCAAACTCTCGAAGAAATCTCTCGGATGACGATTGAAGCTTCTACAACGGATGGTCGAACTTGGACCGGTATCAATGAGGTTGTTGTGGAGAAACTTGAGAGCAGACGGCTTGTTCAGATCGCTGTAGATATTGGCGGACACTACTTCACTACATATCGCGCTGATGGCATCATCACAGCGACGTCACTTGGGTCGACAGCGTATTCTCTGTCAGCTGGTGGACCTGTACTTGATCCTGCTCTTGACGCGTTAGTTGTAACTCCGGTGGCGCCCCATAGTCTTCTCTCGAGGTCGCTAGTGCTGACTCCACGTTCGGTTATCAGATACACCATTGATCTCGATCGTCCTGTTCGGCTTAACGTAGATGGAAAAGAAGCGACAATTCTTAGCAGTGGCGACACAGTAACGGTTCGAACCGGTCCACAACGCGTTCGGTTTCTGTCAATCGGCGCTCATCCTTTTCCTCAGGCGGTTCGACATCAGTTTGGGCTTGATCACGCTTGATGTCCGATGAGTGTTATTCCAGAGAGTCGACTGTGGGCCTGTTACAATCACAGTTTCGAGCTGGAGATAACGGTTTGACTAAGTTTGTCTTCGTTACAGGCGGTGTGACATCCAGCCTCGGTAAAGGTATAACCGCCGCATCTATCGGGACGCTCCTTAAAGCGAGAGGGCTGCGCGTCGTAAGCCAAAAGCTTGACCCTTATATCAACATCGATCCAGGCACAATGAACCCTTTTGAACATGGGGAAGTGTTTGTCACGGACGATGGTGGAGAGACCGATCTCGATCTAGGTCATTATGAGCGATTCATCGGAAACAGCCTTACCCGAGGTTCCAACGTCACCACAGGTTCGATCTATCAATCGGTGATCCGTAAAGAACGTCGTGGCGATTACCTCGGAGCAACTGTCCAAGTTATTCCTCACATAACAAACGAGATCAAAAATCGGATTCGAAAACTTGCTGGTGAGGATATAGATGTGGTGATTTCGGAAATCGGTGGAACAGTTGGAGATATCGAGAGCTTGCCGTTTCTAGAAGCTATCCGTCAAATGCGGAAAGACGTTGGAAGAAACAACACCTGTTATATCCATCTGACGCTGGTCCCGTATCTATCTACTAGCGATGAACTGAAGACAAAGCCTACGCAACATTCGGTTGCTGAATTGCGCGGTCGAGGGATTCATCCCGACGTTATCGTCGTCCGATCGGATCGGGCTCTTGACGATGCTGCTCGAAATAAAATCAGTCTCTTTTGTGACGTTGAAACCGACGCGGTGATAAACGCTGTAGATGTAAACAATGTCTACAGCGTTCCTCTTGAACTTCGCCGACGTGGTTTAGACGAAGTGATTTGTCGAGCCCTCGGTACGGAAACGCCTGAACCTAATTTGACATCTTGGGAGGCGATGGTCGATCAAATGGAGCAGGTTTCAGGCTCGGTGACTGTTGGGATTGTCGGCAAGTACGTTGATCTGCCAGATGCCTATATGTCAGTTGTAGAGGCACTTCGCCATGGAGCAACGGCGAATCGTGTCCGACTGGATCTCCGCTGGATCCCCAGTGAGGAAGTCGACGGAATGCTTACGTCGTCCTATCTCGAGGAGATGGACGGAATCGTCGTTCCCGGAGGCTTTGGTATAAGAGGTGTGGAAGGCAAGATCAACTCGATTCGATACGCCCGCGAAGAAGGAATTCCCTTTCTCGGTCTTTGCCTCGGCTTACAGTGCGCGGTGATCGAATTTGCTCGAAGTCAGCTTGGTTACAGCGATGCCCATAGTTCGGAGTTTCATCCAACGTCGAGCCATCGCGTTATAGATCTAATGGCCGACCAAGAAGATGTTGAAGATAAAGGTGGAACCATGAGGCTCGGGGTGTACCCGGCGCAACTAAGACCGGAATCTCTGGCTCAGGCACTCTACGGTCAGGAATTGGTTTACGAGCGTCACCGTCATCGCTATGAGGTCAATAATAAATTCCGCAATGAACTTGAAGGCGCGGGTCTTTCCATGAGTGGCGTGTCTCCTG
>CAJWGC010000037.1 GCA_913031525.1 uncultured Acidimicrobiia bacterium
CCCGAGAGGCAGCAGCCAGGTCAGCCTCACCAACCGCGAGCCGTTTCACCCTGGGATGAGCTGCGATTTTCGGTGCGTCAAGCAAGCCTTGTCCATTTTCGATGAGGGCGATGAAATCGGTTTCGGCTACTTGGTTAGCCGCAGCCACCGTATTGATTTCCGCCATTGTTGCTTTCGGAATCATGAGGGCATCGAGCTCAACGTCGTTAAGAGCGATGAGGTCAGCCTCGCGTTCAGCCATGAAGCTATTGATACGGACGCCCACTTTGGCGCCGTTGCCCCTAAGGCGAGGGACGGCTTCGACAGTTAAGGAACGGGCGGCGGCTTTCGACGCGATTGGTACCGCATCCTCAAGATCGATAACAATTAAGTCTGTGCCACGGTCTCCGGCTTTCTCAAGCATTGCGGGACGGTCGCCAGGTACGTAGAGGGGACTGTGATACATAGGGTTCATCGTAGAGGGTGGTCCCTTCAGCACGGAATTCGACATCGCTGCGATGCAAGAAGTCGCACTATCGTTTGCGCTTCACTGTTGGGGAGGATCGCATTGGAGACAAGCCGTTTAGATAGATCGGGTGTTTTCGTCGCAGGTGTTCGTTCTGATGATATTTCTCCGGAGCCTTTACAGATTTCCGGATTGCCAGCTACGGCAACGGTGAGAGTCCTCAGCAGTTCTTCGGCTGGAGCGTCCTCTTCGATAGTCGAGGCTCCAAAGGGATGGACTGCGGGTTCTGGAGCTTTTACGACACTGACTGAGATTTTCGTTCTGGATGGAGATTTGCTAGTCGATGGTCGGTTTCTAGAGCGATATCATTATGTTCGCTGTCCTGCTGGTGCTTTTTTGCAGACCTTCGAAACTGGCAATGACGGCGCGCGCTTTCTTCTTTTTACAAACGCTCCTGTCGCCTACAGCACCGATTACAGATCGGAAGAGTTCTTAAGTTTTGTGGCGCTCGACGATGTCAGTTGGAAGCCGGCAACTACACCGATGGTTCCACCTGGACTCCTCACTAAGCGTCTTGCTGAGGATCCGGATACCGGGGCGCGGACTTGGGTGATCGGTCTTGTGCACTGGGGAGGAGACATCTCACGTTGGGAGAGTCACCCATGCGATGAGGAGGTTTTCTTTCTCGAAGGAGAAATGTCCAACGGTGAGGTGTTCCCTAGTGGTCCTGTAATGATTGATTACAAAGCCGGCGGATATTTTTATCGGCCTGCTGGTATAGCTCATTCCGGTCCTGGGTCGGGGACGACGAGCTATGCCTTGGCACTATGTCGTTCGTCTTCTACTTTGACCGTTGATTGGTTTGATCACCCACCTCCTTTTCCTAAAGATCTGGAAGCATGGGATTTCGGACGCGGCTAGTCCACAGCCCTTAGAGTGTCGATATTCTTCGATGAAATGGTTGGTACATGAAGCACAGCACTTTACGAGGACAGATCGTGTCTTGGAGTGGGGACAAGGTCTCTGCTGATATACGAACGCGAGAAGATTTCATTATTACCCGGCATCCCTCTGAGGGTGCAGTGTTACGGAGTTTTTGTCAGCTTTACGAGAGTCGGATGGTGCGCGATGTTGTTACCGCGGTCGATCTTAATTTCCAGCCGACCGACGCGTCGGTACGTGTCATTGTGGACGGTGAGCTTCAGGGGACTGCTTGGTACACATTTGGTAGGGATACGATCGAATGCGAAGCGGTTACGGACAAGGGACGAATCTCGCAGACGGAATCACTCGCTGGTACTTTCCCTGGGATCGGGACCCATGCTCTCCAAGGTGATGCCTGGCTGCTAGCCAACATGGATTTTGCGTCTGGTCCAGCAGTTCGGACTCTGGAGAAGATGCCCTTTTGCTCGACGCATCTGATCGGAGCTACAGGGCCTCATCTTGAATTTGTGACGGCTGATGTTGAGTATTTCGGTGACGAAGAGGTAGAGACCGAGGCTGGTGTGTTTGTCTGCCGCCATGTGGCATGGGTTTCCACGTCTAATGATCACCCGAGGTACGACATGTGGGTCTCTACTGACGGAGATTATCTGCTTGTGAAGGGTTACATCGGTGGAGACTGGGACGTTTCGTACGAATTAGTACAGCACGAAGAGGAGTAGCGGAGATTGCGAGACTATCTAGCCGTGGTAGGGAAGTACGCCAGTATCCTCAATGGGGCAGGAGCAGACGGGAGGCTTTAGTGTCAGAACGCGAATTGGACGATCTCTTAAGACAAAAATCGTTAAGTCGAGTTTTGTGGTGATCGAGGCTTTTTCGCTCACCAAACATTACGGCTCTTTTCCTGCTATTGAAGATGTTTCGTTCAGTATCGGAGAGGGCGAGATCGTTGGTTTTCTTGGCCCAAACGGTGCTGGCAAGACGACAACGATGCGCATTCTTACCGGATTTATTGCTCCGACGGAAGGCACGGCTCGCATCGCCGGATTAGACACGATTTCCCACTCGCTAGAAGCTCGTCGTCATGTTGGATATTTGCCAGAGTCCGTACCTCTTTATTTCGATATGACAGTGACTCAATATCTTCGGTATCTCGGCAGTCTCCGTGGACTTTCGAAACCGCGTATCGCAGAGCGAATAAGTGAAGTCATCGATCTTCTCGGTCTCGATCAATACCGAGATATCTATATAGGGCGGCTATCGAAAGGTTTTAGACAGCGAGTGGGCTTGGCGCAAGCCATCCTTCATGAGCCTCCGGTGTTAATTCTCGACGAGCCGACGGTGGGAATAGACCCGAAAGAGATTGTCGAAACTCGAAGATTGATCGGATCGCTTGGCGCTCATCACACTGTTCTCTTGAGCAGTCATGTTTTAGGGGAGGTCTCATCGATATGTCAGCGAGTCATCATCATCCATGAAGGAAGGATCGTCGCCGATGCTAATACTGATGAACTGGCTAAGAACTTGGAAGATTCTCCTCGCATCGAGGTCGAGATAGCTGGTCCGGAGAAGGCTGTTCGCCAGGCCCTCGCGGCAGTACCCGGGGTTTCCAAGATCGAGAGTCTCGGTGTCAATGCCGCAGCGGCATACCGGATTCATGCCGCGCCAGGTTGCGATCTACGTTCTGCAATTTCCAGCGCTGTCGTTGACAATGGTTGGGCTCTACTCAAGTTAACTCCGGTTTCGATGACTCTGGACGAAATCTTCGTTCAGGTCACCGCTGATAATCGAGCTGAAGATGCGTAACACTTGGACAATCACGTTGCGTGAGACTCGTGCTTATTTTGTGTCGCCTACCGCTTACGTGATCATCACAGTATTTCTTGGTCTCACTGGTTGGTTCTTTGTTGGTTCGATGTCTGAACCGTTTCCCGATGCATCTGTTTCAAGCTATCTCGTGCCTTCTACGTTTATTCTTGTTTTCCTCGCGCCGGTCCTGACGATGCGCCTTGTTGCTGAAGAACGAAAGCTTGGAACTATTGAGCTGTTATTCACCTCTCCGGTGCGCGACTGGCAGGTCATTGTGGGTAAGTATCTGGCCGCATTGACGCTGTTCATTGGTGCTTCTCTGCTGACTTTTGTGTACGTTGTCCTGCTCTATCGATACGGAGATCCGGATACCGGTCCGATCGTTGCTTCGTACGTCGGTTTTCTCTTGTTCGGCGCGGCCGCATTAGCGATCGGCCTTTATACGTCTTCGATTACATCTAACCAAATTGTCGCAGCGGTAGTTGGTTTCGGGATTCTTTTGCTGTTGTCGGTGATCCATTTGGCTTCTGGGAGTGTGGGAGTATCAATCGGCAATATTTTGACTGGCCTATCGATGGCAGCACACTTCAGTGCGTTTAGCCGCGGAATTATCGCCGCATCCGGTGTGGCGTATTTCACCTCGGTCATTGTTTTGTTTGTCTTTCTTGCTGTTCGAACCTTCGATGTCAAGAGGTGGACGTGACCGATGAAGCTGTAGGGAGCGAGTCTCGGCTTTCGAACTCAGGAGCTAGAAGGCGACGTCTTTATGCTCTCAACACGGCCGTGCTGATCGCGGCTGCAGTCGGTGTTGTAGTAGTGATAAACGTTCTAGTCGCCAGAGCCGATTTTCGGACGGATCTTACGGCGACGCGTGAAAACACCTTGGCGGGTCAGACAGCGGCAGTTTTGGCGGATCTTTCAGAATCTGTGGAGATCAGCGCGTTTTTTGTAGAACGTGCTGTGGCCCAAAATTCCACAATGGCGATCGCTAAGGATCGGCTCGATTCGCTCTTAAACCAATTCGAAGACGCTGCTGCTGGAGACATTGATTACGCGTTCATTGACCCTGAGCTGGAGCCGGGCCGTGCGCGAGATAAACAGGTGAACCAATTTCCGGTCATTGTGGTTGAGGGCATCGATAGCGGACACGTATACACATACTTTCCCTCTCCGAACTTGGAGCAGGATCTGTTAACAGCAGTGTTAGTAGCGACAGGGACCGGAGAACGCCAGGTGTACTTTCTCACCGGGCACGGAGAACGATCGATCGTGCCCGGTCGAGATGGAGATGCTGGTGCCTTTGGACTAGTACGTGAAGGTCTCGAGGCTGATAATTACGTGGTGACTCCCTGGAATCTTGCTCGTGAGGGTTCGATTCCCAACGACGCTGCCGCTGTTGTAGTTGCTGGGCCTACGGTTGACCTGCTTGAAGAGGAAGTTCCTCTCCTCGATGCCTATCTCAAGGATCAGGGCCGGCTACTTTTGCTGCTGGATCCCTTTCCAGCGCCGACTTGGCAAGCGCTTTTACAGCAATGGGGTCTTCTCATACTTGATGGTTTTGTAATTGACGTGGAGAACTCTCTCTTTGGATCGCCGTCGACTCTGCTCGTTGAACCTTCCAGCTACAGCCCATCTCGAATTACGAACGAGCTGGATGTGACGTATTTTCCTGGCCTTGCACCGATCGATCTTGCTGCTCCGTTAAGCGAAATGCCTAATCTCGTTGGCCTTACAGCTCTGGCCAGCTCGAGTGGTTTCAGTTTTGCGGGACTTGATCCTGAGCGTACTCAGCCGGATCCAGGTGAATTGTTAGGGCCGTTTCCGCCTGCCGTGATAATTGAGGCGGTGGCTCCGGTAACAGAGACGATCGAATTTGAAAATGCCGGTACCACCACTTTCGCTGTCTTTGGCGATAGTGATTTTGCTTCGAATCGACATTTTGTGAGCTTTTCGAACGGGAGTTTGTTGCTCAACACGATTAATGAGTTGACCGGTGACTTTGCTTTAATCGAGGTTCGAGCTCGACCGTTCCTCAATCGCCAGATGGTTATCACCGAAAGTGACTTCGGCGTCATTCGAATTGTTGGCTGGTTCATTCTGCCACTCATTGTGGCCTTGGCGGGCATGGTCGTTTGGTGGCGAAGACGGTGAACCGCACGCTCACGGCTACTTTGGTCGTGGTTTTTGTTTCCCTTGTAATTGTCGTCGTGACGATGTCTAGTGATGATGAGAAGTCGCTCCTTCTACCGCCGTTCCTCTATGACGTAGAAATATCCGAAATTACATCCGCGGTCATCACGTACGACGATGAGTTGGTCGAGTATCAAAGTATTAATGGCGACTGGTCGTTCTCATCTACTGGAGAGCCGGTTGATGCAGAGCGTTGGGCGGGTATTCCACAGCTCCTTCAAGGGCCGCGCATCGTCACTTCTATCGGCGATGAATTTGGCGATCTCGTGGATTACGGACTCGACGATCCGTCGATTCAGGTGGCTGTAACGTTGCAGGATGGATCGGTTGTGGTGACGTTGATCGGTTCAGTTACACCGGACGGGCTTAATCACTATGCCTCGCTTGAGGGGTCTAGCCGGGTGGTACTGCTAGAGAGAGGCTGGGGGGACATCATGGCTGGGCTGGTTGCGAATCTGCCGGGTTAAGAGACTTAAGCGGTCGCTCGACGCCTTACAAAGCAGTGAACCTGATCCTCTCGCCACTCGGGTATCAAAGCCGGATTGTCGGGCAACAGTTCGAGCACTATGACTAATTTCGAGGCATTTGACACAGATGGACGTACGATTCCCATCGGATGTCCAGGGTGGAGGTCCGCGGACGCTTCGGTCCCGTTATCGCGTTTCAGCGCGGGTCCTTTGCCGAATCGAAGTGATCCTGAAGGATCAGGATGCCATACCTGGATCTGAGCTGTCCCTCCGTTGATGTCGTTTGCGGAGGCCAACATCTGAGGTTCAGCGAATAAAACTTCTATTTCGCTCTCATCGCTCTTTAGGCCGCGATCGGCGACACGCAATTCGAACAGTGGCAGCCGCATATCCCTGACATTACACTCAGTTTTCGACGACGCCTGAATATTCGACTCGGGCGGTCGCGTTGGGGATGGACTCTCGGTGTAGAGTAAATTTCCAGCCTTATAAACAGAAGGAAGGAGAAGACCGTAATATGTCACGATTTGTGAAACGGTCAGTCCTTGCGTTGATGGCATTGGCCCTGGTAGCAACTGCATGCGGTGATGATGATGCACCGGCAGCTACTACCGCTGCCGCTACGACTGCGGCACCTGCGGCCACCTCGGCTCCCGCCGAAGACTCTGCAACAGAAACAACTGAAGCTGCTACAACATCAGCTCCCACTACTGTTACTGCTGCACCAGCCACGACGGGGGCACCACCAGCGCAGTACAAGGCCGATCTTGTTGTTGCTATCGATAAATGGGATCCAAACTTGATGCCTCGCGAAGAGCAATATTTCGAGCATATTTCGCCGCTTTTTGATCCTATGTTCAAGATTGTGGTTACAGATGCCGATTTCCAAGTATTGGAGCCTGCTTTTGTCCAAGAGTGGGAGGTCCGCGATGGCGGAAATCGATTCTGGATGAAGTTGCAGGAAGGTGTTGTCGCTGAGGGCTATGGAGAGATCACGGCAGAAGATGTTGTGTTTATGCTCACCGATTATTACCGGAATTATGAAGCTTCTTTCCTGAGTAGCTTGTGGGATCCTCTCGGGGTTACAGCAGAAGCGGTGGATACTTACGAGGTAGAGATATTCCGTTCCGACGGATCTCCCCTTCCCCCGCGAGTGATTTCCAATGACATCCCGCGCCGCGTTGATCACGTGATCTCTAAGGCCCATGTCACGGGCGTTACTCCCGAAGAAGCGTCGGCAAACCCGGTGGGTACCGGTGCGTTCACTCTGGTAAATTCTTCGGTCGGCGAAGAGGTATATCAGGCTCGTACTGACCATTGGAGAGTGGTTCCCAATATGGATACCCTCACCATCTTGCACGTGCCGGAAAGCCAGATTCGAGCTCAGCTGGTTACTGCTGGAAGGGCTGACTTGGCGCGACGTGTTGAAACGGTCCATGCCCTTGCCGCTGATGGCAAGAATGGTGCCAGTCTTGTGCCTCAAGCTTTCGATAAAACGTACTACGTTAATTTTGCTGGCTTAGAGCGCGAGCAAGAGAATTGGGGAGATTGCCCATGGACTGACCAGCGGGTACGTCTCGCTATGGCGATGGCAGTTGACCGGTCCACGATGTTCTCCGCGATTCGTGGCGGAGTCGGTAGCTTCCGTAACGCTGTGAACCCGCGTCCAGCTGAAGCAGCTCTTGATCCGTATCCTTACGACGTGGAAGGAGCGAAAGCTCTGCTTGCTGATGCGGGATATCCAGATGGATTCGAGTTCGACCAGCCCTTGATGCTTGTTGGTGGCGCGGCACGCGTGCCAGAAGAGCATGCGGCTCTCTTGTCGTACTTTGCAGCTATCGGGTTGACCCCCAAGAGCGAGCCAGTCGAAATCTTCGATTTCTGGAGCACTTGGACAGCGCGTGCATTGCCGTGCTGGGTCTTCGCTTGGTCGACACCTGCTCTGCCTTGGGCCCCGTCGCAGAACTGGGACAAGTTCACGACTGGTTTCGCGACCTCGGGTGCCTATGTTGATGCGGAGTCAAGCCGTATCTCCCAGGAGATCTTGGCAGCTGCCGAGGCTGGCGACATGGAGACTTTCGAGGCGCTTGAGGAGGAAGGTTATAAATACCTTCATGATCAGGTTGCATTGATTCCGCTCTACACCTCGGTGTCGTGGAATGTCGTTGGTGACGGATTCGTCAAGTGGGATTGGCAGGGTCATGACGATGCCACCCGTTACGACGGTTTGGAATTCGCGGCAGGCTGATATCTCACATTGGAATACGATGGCGGACCGGGCACAAGCCCGGTCCGCCATCTCGTTTTTGAGTCTTTCTTTGCTTAATGTGACTCCTCCGGTGTGTTGGGCCATGATCGAAACGCGAGGTAGCGCAACGTGAGAGAGCTTGTTCTTAAGCGAGTGCTCCTCAGTTTGGTGACGATCATTGTGTTGGTTGTCGCAGTCTTTTTTCTTGGGCGTCTCAGTGGGAATCCAGCTGTTCTATTCCTTAGGGATGGGTCCACTCAAGAGGATCTGGAGCGGATCACTGCCGCTTTTGGACTGGATCGGCCTCTTCCAGAGCAGTTCGTTGAATTCGTTTCTCATGCCGTTCGTGGAGATCTTGGAGACTCGCTTCGCCAACGCCGACCTGCAATTGAAGTGGTGTTCGAAGGCGTAATACCGACGTTGCAGCTTGCTGGTACGGCGCTAGCTCTTGTTCTCGTTCTGGGTGTTCCGTTAGGAATTTTGGCAGCGCTTCGCCGCGATCGTATCAGTGATCGTTTAATAAGGTTTTTTGTTGTGCTTGGGCAAGCAATTCCCAATTTTTGGCTGGCGATCATGCTGATCCTCATATTCGGAGTGTGGCTGAAGTGGCTCCCCTTTGCCGGGTTGGAAGGATGGCAGGGCTTAGTGTTGCCATCCGTCTCACTTGCCATGCTTCCGCTAGCCGGTGTGGTGAGATTGATCCGAGCTGGAATGCTTGAATCGCTGGGTGAAGATTACGTGGAATTCGCACGTTCCATGGGTCTCCGCAAGAGAATCATCAATCTACGGTTTGCTTTACGCAACGCGTTGATTCCAGTAGTGACCTATCTGGGATTTACTTTCGTGAGTTCTTTCCTCACGGGGGCTGTGGTCGCTGAAGTTATTTTCTCGCGGCCAGGTATAGGACGTCTCGCTTACGAAGCCACCGTTTTCCGGGATTTTCCGGTGCTTCAGGCGGCCACGTTGCTCGCTGGTGGTCTCTTTGTGTTAGGTAACTTTCTTGTGGATCTTTCCTATGCCTGGCTCGATCCGCGTACCAGGGAGTCACAGACATGAGAAGACGTTTGATCAGCGGTATCTCTCGATTTGTTTCTTGGTTCGGAGTGTTTCGACGATATCCCATTGTGTCAATACTTATTTTGCTTGGCGCTGCTTTTATGGCGCTTACGGCATCTTGGCTCGCGCC
>CAJWGC010000038.1 GCA_913031525.1 uncultured Acidimicrobiia bacterium
AGCTTCCGACTCTTGACGAACGTATTGATGGACGGCGTGACGCCGCGGATATTTACGACGATTTGCTCCGGGGTGCTCCGGTCGAAACACCTATTCGGGTGCCTAACACCAAACATGCCTATCACTCTTATCACGTGATGCTTGATAAACGCGACGAAGCTCGGTTGTTCCTCGCGGAACGAGGAATCGCCACACGTCTCTACTACAACCCTCTCCTTCACCTGCAGCCCGCTTACGCGGGACTTGGAAAGCCTCGTGGGTCGTTTCCCAGCGCCGAGGCTGCCGCTGATCGGATGGTCGCCTTGCCGATGTTCCCACAGATCACTCCGTCTCAGGTCGAAGAAGTGGCTCGGGCTGTGAGGGAATTCACCGGAGTCGTATAGCTGAGCGCGTTGATTCAAAACCGAACGATCGTTCGGATCGAGTCCGAAGCTCGCATGTGGTCGAATCCCTCACCAAGATTTTCAAGACTCACCTCGTGGCTGACCATTGTGTCCAGATCAAGGCGTCCATCCCTGTACATCTGGGCGAACAGCGGAAGATCGAACATTGGGAGGCCGTCACCTCCGTGAGTCACCGTTAGGGTCGTTGTCGTTCGAAACATACCGTTGGGGCCACCGATAGGAAGCGTGACGGAAGATCCTTCAGGCGGGAACCCAATCATGGTTGCCGTCCCTCCATAGGCAAGCATCGCCATCGCCTGTTCTACGGTTGCGGACGAACCTACGGCTTCGAATGAGAAGTCCACACCCTGATCATTAGTTAGAGATCGAATTTCGGTGACTGTGTCACTCTCTGTCGCGTTGACTGTGTGGGTGGCTCCGAGACGCCGAGCCCACTCAAGCTTCTGTTCGTTCAGGTCTACAGCTATAACTTTGTCAGCGTTAGCAGCAGCAGCTCCTTGGATCGCTGCCAGTCCGATGCCTCCGCATCCGATTACTGCAACCGTGGCGCCAGGCCACACTCGCGCCGAATGAAGTACAGCACCCGCACCTGTCATCACGGCGCAACCGAGTGTGCCGAGTTTCTCCACGGGTATATCAGGCTCTATGCGAACTGCCGCGGCAGCATCGACAGGTATGAGATCAGCGAACAGGCCTATACCCATTGGTACATTGACTGCAGATCCATCCTTGGCCAACTGTATAGAGGGCGATATCGCCGACGATGCCATGCAACGCCTTGTATCCCCGCGCTGACACATCGCGCAAGATCCGCAAGGGACCCGACATCCCACTGCGGCGTTGTCACCAACCTGCAAATGATTGACTCCCTCACCGACTGCTTCGACGACACCGGATCCCTCATGGCCGAGGATCATGGGAAAGTCCCAGCCTCGGCCATCGGGGCTGTCATACACATGCATGTCGGTATGGCAAACACCTGCTGCCGCCATTCGGAGCAGAACCTGGCCCGGAGCAGGGCCTTCAAAGGTCACTTCCTCGACTGCCAATTGTCCGGGAGCGGCGAGAAGAGCTGCCCGTGTCTGGTAACTCTTGCTCATGGCTCCAGAACGATCCATTCGTCACTCTGGTCGGTCATCCGTACTGGTCCGTCTGCGGTGACTAGCACGTTGTCGGACACCGTGATACCTCCAACTGCAGCTGCTTCGTCTGGAGGCAGACCGATCATGCAATGAAGGTTGATGACCATGTTTTCTTCGAACACGCGGTCCTTCCCGGGAACCCATGGTGGTTCTAGCGAGTCAAGACCGATTCCATGGGCCGTGTAGTTAACGAGACCTTCTGCCGTTTGTCCGTAGCGGGCATAGACTTCGTTCATCGCGTCTAGAACGGATGTTGACTCTGCCCCAACTTGCATCGCGTCGACGCAGGCGGCAAACGACTCGACTCGTGAATCCCAAAACCGCTGCTGCTGCGCATTAGGCGGTTTGAAACTGTAGACACGACGCAATTCAACCCAGTAACCCGATGGGCCTCCCCACTCGAGATCGATTGCTATCACATCGTCCTCTTCGATGACGCCTTTCGTGCCAAACGTATAAGCGGTGAACGGTGTTCTCGACATCTGAGCTATACCGTCAAGACAGCCAAACTGCCGAACCAATCGGTGGGCTTCTCCAAGCACGTCGTGCTCCGAAACCCCCGGCCGTATCTCAGCTTCAAGTGCCTTGAATACGCGACGCAGGATCGCTGAAGTTTCATAGAGGTTCCCGATCTCTTCTTGAGACTTGATGGCTCGCACATCATCGAACAGGTCGCTCGCATCGGTAAATGTGGCGTTTGGTGACGATTCGACCATCTCCATATAGTGAGCAGCCGGAGTGATATCGGCGAGGCCAGCAATTCCGATGTTGCCATCAGAAATACCGTGGTCAGACAAGATCTCGCCGATGGCAACCCCTGGTTTTTGAGTCGTCTGAATGTGGTGGATCCATTTAACGAGAGGTGGCCGAGCCAATCCCCAGAGAGGATCAGATATGAAGCTTGGCTCTCCGTTCAGTGGAAGAACCACGATGCCCCATCCGGCCCATTGGAAGATGTCGCTCACGTATTGAACGCGGCCGCGCATGAATTCGTCGCCGCGGCTGCAGACAACAAGGGCATCTAATCCTGCGTTTTCCATCGCTCCGCGTAAGGCGGTATAGCGCCGTTCCCGTTCTCTTGTGCTTGATATATGGCTAAGTGGTGCAGCAGTCATTATGAGGAAAGAGTTGAGAGCTCGGCGATCACGTCATCGGAGCTGCGCGCTGCGATAAAGCTACCGTCGGTCAGTCTTTGGATAGCGTCTTCGTGTGCTTCCGGAGTAGAAGCGGAGCAGCCATCCTCGACAAGAGTGACCTGAAAACCTCGATCTGCCGCGTCTTTGACGGATAGCTCAACGCAGCCGTCAGTCACGATTCCGGTGACTACCAGATGCTCTATACCCATGCGCCGTAACACGCTTTCGATTTCAGTGGTGTTGAAAACACTCGCTCCTTGTTTTGAGAAGATCATCTCATCTCCTTGCTCAGCAACTTCTGGTAACAAATCGCCGTCTCGCTCATCCCGTTCGACGGGTTCAAGATCGGCCGTTGGCATATGGGCGCGTCCCGCGTCACGTCCGTCTTCTGTTCGATACGCAACACGAACATGGATGACCTCTTGATTGGCGTTCCGAAATGCATCCTGGACCGCTCGAATCTTGGGGAGAGCTTCGTCAATAGCTTGCCACCTTGGTTCCATGATGTCTTCACGTCCGGCTGCTTTGGCGACTCTTCCTACCCAGCCATCTCGATGAGCATCGAGATACTGCATATCGATCGTCAAAGAAGCGATCTTTCCTGCAACCAGTGGTGGGTCTTCTCGCCGAGGAAAGAGGTCGTAAAACGGGTCATGTGCCATATGGGGCCCTCCGGGGTTGAATTGTTGCGACTGTCTTAACTTAACAATAGACAAAAGAACATTATCAAAATATCAGAACGAATGAGTAACGTTTGTCAGAAGATTCTTACTGGTTCTTCTGTATTGCAGGCAGGAATTTTCTTGGGTACGATCGAAGCCATTACTCGGTATTCCATATTCCGAGTTGCTCTGTTTCGCAGTAGTCAAGTGTTTTGCTTGATGACCCCTGGTTTTGGGTCATTCATAAGTTGTTGATGGAGGTTATAGATGAGAGTGCTAGTAGCAGGAGCTGGAGGATTTTTCGGAAGAGCTCTGGTACGCCAGTTTGCGTTAGCCGGAGATGAGGTTGTCGCTGCCGACATCATGTCTCCTGATGAATTTATCCCCCGTTCTGACGCACCATCAGAAAATCTCAGCTACATCCAACTTGACGTTTCCGACGAGAACCAATGGTCGACGGATCATACGGGTGACATCGACGGAATTGTCCAAGCAGCTGCTCTTACCCCCACCGTTGACCAGACAAAAGAGAATCCACGGAAACTTGTTGATGTCAATCTGATCGGAACACTGCATTCTCTTAACTACGCAGCGGACAACGATATCGAGAAGTTCCTTTTCATCTCGTCAGGCGGAGTTTATGACCAGTTCACTGATACCACTTTGCGAGAGTCTGATGCTGATGGAGGATTTTCGCTTTACGGATCGGCGAAACTGGCCGCGGAGATTATGACCTGGCGCTACGCGCAGATGTATGGAATTGATGCGGGTGCTGTCCGTCCCACATCGATGTACGGGCCGGCAGAAGAATTTCGAGGAACCCGTCCTTTCATTACTGAGATCAAGTTGCTCGTTGACGCTGCGACGAGCAATACACCAGTTCGCATTGAAGGACACGAAGCAAGGTGCGATTGGATCTACGTTGACGATGTGGCTGCTGCTACTCACGCGTTCTTCAAGGCGGGAATGGGAAGCCGGGCTTTCAATCTTTCATCCGGCAATCCCCGGCCTTTTGGTGAAGTGGTTGACGAGGTCGCGAAGGTGTTCGATTTGAACGTTGACGACTCTGCTGACACCGTGATTGACGGAAGCCCGAATCGACCGACTGTGATTTCGCCTGCGGCTTATCAAGATGCGTTTGGCTGGACGCCGCCGCCGCTTAGTGATGGCCTGCAACGGTATGCTGAGGCGCTCAACACGTGAGCAGTAACCAATTGTTTTGTCTGGACCAAACCGCGGAGGTTTATGAATGAGTTTTGATACAGAATCAGCCACGGCATCGCCATTGCTTGCCGCTCTTGGACAGAATATTCGAAGCATCAGGGCTGGTGATGAAAGCGCCTTTATCAAGCTGCTAGCGATGTCTGAGGGCAAAGATCTGATACGCCTCGGCCGTGGAGAGCCCGATATTCCGGTACCTTCTCACATCGCTGAAGCAGTCAAAAAGGCCATCGACGATGGCCACACTACTTATACACCTCCACAAGGCTTATTGCCCTTGCGGGAAGCTTTGGCCGAAAAGTTCCGTCGTGACAACGACTTGGATTATGACCCAGATCGAGAGATCATTGTCACAGCCGGAGCTCAAGAGTCGATGGTGGTAACGCTTCAAACGCTGCTAGATCCCGGCGACGAGGTCATTATCGCTGAGCCGTATTACATGGCCTATGAAGCCAATATCCATATGGCTGGCGCTGTTCCTGTGAAGGTTCCTACATACGAGGAGACCGGTTTCGAGTTGCTCCCGGATGCTGTTGCTGCGGCAATCACCGATCGGACCAAGCTGGTCGTACTGGTGTCTCCCAACAACCCCACTGCGGGCGTACTCACCCGGTCAACGATGGAGGGCCTTGCCGAAGTTATCGGCGAGAACGACTTAGTAGCTATCTCTGACGAGCTCTACGAGAAGGTCGTGTACGACGGATTCAAACCAACTAGTTTCGCGACCCTTCCTGGGATGCGAGATCGTACTGTCACGATCAACGGGTTCTCTAAGGCCTATTCGATGACTGGTTTCAGGGTCGGATATATGGCCGGCCCTGCCGACTACATAAGAGCTGCCCTGGAACCGCGACACTCGTTGTCGATCTGCGCTACGACTCCGTCCCAATATGGAGCCTTAGCTGCTCTTGAAGGACCGCAGGACTTCTTCGGAGAAATGATGGAGGAGTACTCCCTTAGACGCGCCATGATGATCGAAGCTTTTGATGCTCTAGGGATTACATACGGACCTCCTTTGGGGGGTTTCTATCTGTTCGCCAACATCAAGGCTTCTGGAATGAGTTCTTTCGATTTCTGCGCTAAAGCACTTAACGATCACGGGGTGCTGATTTTCCCAGGCAATATGTTTGGGGAAGGTCAAGGAGAGGGCTACATTCGCATTTCGTATCTCGTTGATCGTGCTGATCTTGCAATTGCACTCGATCGACTTGGCGATCTGTGGCGTTCCGTGACGGGGAGTGGTTGATATATGTCTTTAGTAGTAGGCCTCGCGGACGGCTTTAACCAAGAGCAGGTTGATGCACTGATCTCGGCACTCCCCGATGGATCGCGAATTCTTTCGCTTACAGAAGGCGATGACCCCGCAGATGCGCAAATCATTATCAGTTGGTTCAACGATATAGACGAAGATCTGTTAGAACGAGCTCCGGGTCTCAAGCTTATTGTGAAACTAGATTCGGGTACTGGACAAATTTCTCCGAGCTACGCTGATCACGGGATCGCGTTGCACCTCGTTGAGTCTCCGGCGTTGATCAGTGTCGCTGAGCATGCCGTAATGTTGATCTGTGCTGTTTTCAAGCGACTCGGTATCGCATATGACCGATTTCGGGCTGGAACAATGGTCGACGGAATGACACCCGAACTGACGACTCAGGAGTCCTACGCATACAATTGGGTAGGTCTTGAGCGGTTCGAAGCGCTTTATGGCAAGACAATCGGTCTAGTCGGTCTCGGTAAGATCGGCAGCGAGGTAGCCACCCGCCTTAACGCGTTCAATGCGGATGTGGTATATACGAAGCGCAACCGATTGTCAGAGCAAGAAGAACAAAGGCTCGGTATTCGATATTTGCCATTCGATGAGTTGTTAGCGGAATCGCATTGCGTCTCGCTACATAACCGATTTAACGCTGACAATGAGCGGATGATGGGAGTTCGCGAGTTCTCCATGATGCGTCCCGGCTCCTTTTTCGTTAATACGGCACGAGGGCGTCTTGTAGATGAGGACGCGCTAGTCAACGCGTTGGAGTCTGGACATCTAGCTGGTGCAGGGCTTGACGTGTTCCAGTACGAGCCGCTCGAGCTAGACAGTCGCCTGTTCCACACGCCTAACACGATTTTGACTCCACATACTGCTGGAATACCAATAGATATCAGCCTCGCGTGGGAGTTGGAGCAAGCGGGGAAACACATTTCGATTGCTATGAGCGAATGAATACACACGACATCAGAAACGAGGAAAAACCATGAGAACCGTCCTGAGGGGTGGAAGCGTTGTCGATCTTGACGGTGGACCAAGCCGGCAGGCCTCCATCGCCATCGTGGATGAACAGATCACAGAGATCGGAGACTTTGAGACAAAGTCCGATGACAATGTTGTCGACGTCACTGGCAAACATTTAGTCCCGGGTTTTTTCAATAATCATTCCCATCTTGGATGGGACGGTATTCATGACCTGAAAATACAGGCTGAAGAGCCTGCTGCTGTTTCGGCTCTGAAGGCAGCGATGAATATCCGAAAGGCGCTTTCTGCCGGAGTGACGACCATGCGAGATCTCGGTATGAATGAGGCAAACCAATACGCTCTTCGGGGTATTAATGAAGGAATCATTCCCTGGGCTCGTCTCATCATTAACGGTCGCGCCATTGCTACGACCGGAGGTCACACGTGGTGGTGCTGCCGCGAAGCCGACGGTGTCACCGACTGTCGGAGAGCGATTCGCGAGCAGTTCAAGCTAGGTGCTACCTGGATCAAGATTATGGGCTCCCACGAACTTGTTCAGTTCACAATGGAAGAACTTGAAGCCATGGTGGACGAAGCACACATGAATGGAATGAAGGTCACCGCCCACGCTACGTTTGATGAAGCTATCAATCGTGTCGTACAGGCTGGAGTTGACTGCGTTGAGCATGGTGGATCTATGTCAGATGACACTATCCAGCTGATGCTCGACCGCGAAGTGCCGATTGTCACCACGTTCTCACCAGTGGTTCTCCAAGCACAGCGTGGGCTCGAATTTGGAATGCCGCAAGTAGAGGTAGACCGCCGCATCGAGCAGATGAACGACGAGTCGAGATTCGCCGGAAACAAAGCGGCTGCCGAGGCTGGTATTCCAATCATGTTTGGAACCGATGCAGGAAGCCCGCTGGTGCCACACAACGAGATTGTTGAAGAGCTCAAGTTCATGGTGCACGTTGGCGTGTGCCAGGACAACTACGACGCTCTTCGCTCTATCACAATCCGGTCAGCGCAGCTCCTGGAGCTCGACCAGTCGTTGGGGACACTCGAGGTCGGCAAGACCGCCGATATCGTTGTACTCAACGGCGATCCTGGCGTTGATCTCGACAATGTACGCGACCCAGATCAGGTCTATGTACGAGGTTTTCTAGCTCACTCGGCAGCAGGCGGATACGCCCAAGGCGTAGGAGAGGCTCCAAAGCCCATTGCTCTCGCCCGAAATTCGTGAGATGCTCGCAGACGGTATTTACGCGGTTGCTCCGACGCCTTTCCACGAGAATGGGTCTGTAGATCTAAATTCGATCGATCGGCTGGCCGACTTTTTTGTTGGCCTCGAAGTCCCCGGATTGCTTGTTTTAGGCCTCATGGATGAAGCCCATAAGCTCCTTGAAGAAGAACGTGGTGTAGTGCTAGAGCGATTCGTCCGTGCTGTTGACGGACGAGTTGCCATTGTGGCCGGTACTAATTTCCCTAGTGCAGAAGGATGCGCTGAGCTGACACGTCGAGCTGGAGAAGCTGGCGCGGACGCGGCGATGATTTCGCCGCCACGTCTGGCCAAGCCAAACACTACGGCCGTACGAGCGTTTTATGAGACTGTGGCCGCGGCGTCGTTGACTGAAATCGTTATTCAGGACCACCCAGCTGAGAGCGGTACATACATGTCAGCTGAGCTGATGGCTGAGTTGATTAAAGATATCCCGCAGGCGAATTCAATCAAGCTAGAGGACCCGGCCACGCCTCCCAAAGTCTCCGCATTGGTGAAATTGATCGGAAAAGACGCCAAGGTATACGGAGGACTAGGCGGTGTCGCTTTCCTCGATGAGCTGGGTCGAGGAGCAGCAGGAACGATGACAGGTTTCGGCTATCCCGAGATCCTGGTTCAGCTTTTTCGACTCCATAGAGCAGGCGAGATTGCAGAAGCGAAGCGCCTCTTCAATCGTTACCTGCCTCTAATACAATTCGAGGCACAGCAACCAATGTCTCTCAGCATCCGCAAGCATCTCTATGTCAGAAGAGGTGCTATGGCGGGACCGAGAGTACGTCGCCCAGCCGCTCAGGCAGACGAGGAGACACTGATTTTGCTCTTTGAGCTGATGAGCGAACTGGATACAGCGGCAGCCTAAGAGAACTGGAGTACTGGTGCACGATCTTGCAGTGGTCAATGGCACAGTCATAACTGAAGGTTCTGCAATGGCCGTTGATATTGGGATTGAGAACGGCGTTATCTCGGAAATTTCGGCTCATGGCAGTCTTGGGTCTGCCCAGGAAGTTATCGATGCTTCGGGTTTAAAAGTGCTTCCAGGAGCGATTGATGTGCACTTTCATTGTCGTGCGCCTAGTCATCCTGAGCGAGGAACTTTCGATAGCGAGACGAGAGCAGCAGCTTTCGGAGGTGTGACGACAGT
>CAJWGC010000039.1 GCA_913031525.1 uncultured Acidimicrobiia bacterium
CGTGGATCGTTTCGGCGAATCGGGCACAATCGACTATCTGTACGAAATCACTGGTATAGATTCCGGCCACATCGTCAACGCTGCTCTTATCGCCCTTTCGGACTGACCTGTCATCCCCCGATTTCGGAGCGTCCGTTGACTAACGATTTAGCGATAACCATTCGTAGAACATCATTGGTGCCTTCTCCTATAGCCATAAGAGGTGCATCTCGGTAAAGGCGTTCTACATCGAGTTCTGTGGAGTAGCCCATTCCTCCATGAATCCGCATCGATTCGAGCGAAGCTTCAAGGGCAACCTCAGAGGCAAAGTATTTAGCCATGCCAGATTCCATGTCAGCGCGTTCTCCGGAGTCAGCTCGTGAGGCTGCCCACCACGTGAGCAGCCGGGAGGCTTGAACCTTGGTGGCGATATCGGCCAGCTTTAGCTGTATTGCTTGAAACTGAGAGATCGGCCTGCCAAAAGCATTTCGTTCTCTGGAATATTGCAGGGCTTGGTCGTACGCTTCTTGTGCAATTCCGACAGCGCGAGCGGCAATGTTTATTCTTCCTACTTCAAGTCCTCCAAGTACCTGTTTGAGTCCCTTGCCCTCCTCTCCTCCGAGTAGATTTTCGATGGGTACGCGAACGTCATCGAGCTGCACTTCGCAACTCTCGGGTCCCTTGTATCCGATTTTCCCCATATCTCTTGACACGACGAAGCCGGGGGTGCCCTGTTCGACGAGCAGCACACTCATACCTTTGTGCGCTGGCTCGGTTGTGGGGTCCGTCTTCACCAGAACTGGTAGAGGATCGGCATAACGGGCGTTTGTAATCCATATCTTTGTACCGCGGATTACGTATTCATTGCCGTCCAGTACAGCTCTTGTGTCGATTCCTTGAAGATCGGATCCGGCGTTCGGTTCGGTGAGCGCTAGCCCAGTTCGTCGCTTTCCGGTAGCAAGATCGGGAAGATAGCGCTGTTTCTGCTCCTCTGTCCCGTGGAGCGCAATCATTCGGCAAGACAGTGAGTGGCTCCCAAGTATTCCGGCGACTCCCATCCAGCCCCTGGAGATCTCTTCGAACATCAGCGCCATCGATACGAGATCTGCTTCCATTCCGCCGTATTCCTCAGGGATCGTTATACCGAACAATCCCATTTGTTTCATCGTTTCAACGATGGGTGTTGGGTAAGTTCCACTTTGTTCCCATTCGCGGGCTACCGGACGGATCTCACGGTCGACAAAGTCTCGCATTGTGCTTCTGAAAAGCTTATGTTCCTCATTGAGGGAAAAGTCCATAGTCCAGGGGCTCCTCGCTTTGTTGTGGGCACCATTCTGCCTTACTAGTTTGTTTTTCGATCTGTCTTTTCCTCGCGGGCTTTAATCAGACTCAGATCTCATCACCTTTCGAGTGATGAGTGCAGTCTTGTATTCTGCTGTACCGAACGCTTTTTGACCCACAAGCACAACGGAAGCGCGGAACTTTAAGCGAGCGTGGATTGCATCAGCGATACGGCTTGCGAGCGGTCCAGAAGTCGATGTACCTGGTGAAATTTCGATTTCGATCGGGACCGGAGGAGCAACAGAAACACTGTCGGGTGGAAGCACCACTCGCGTTCGTCCAGTTACCTCAGGGGTAAAAGTTCCAACTACTGACTGAATAGCGGACGGATATACGTTGACTCCACTCACGATGAACATGTCGTCGACTCTCCCGGATATTCGTACCGTGAAGCTGGTCCGGCTACATGGACAATCTGTCGAAAGGATGGTCGCGTGATCTCCACTACGAAAGCGGATAACAGGCATGGCTTCCCGTTCGAGATGGGTGTACACGATCTCTCCTTCGGCACCAGGTTCGATAGGAACAGGCATTCCGTTCGTGTCGATTAGTTCGGGCCATACGAATCCCTGTCCGCAGAAGTGCATGCCCTGTTGAGCTGGACATTCGCCGAACAGAGAGGGTGCGATCTCACCAATTCCCATGACTTCGGTGACGGTGGCCCCAAAAGCGCTCTCGATGCGGGCACGGATGACAGGCAATCCGCCTCCTGGTTCACCTCCGACAATCAAATGGAGGAGACCGTAGCGCTGTCCCTCGACACCTTCTTTTGCGAATCGATCAGCAAGATATAAAGCAAAGGACGGGGTGCTGAGCATCGTATCTACTAAGCCTGTCTCGAATGCATCGATGACGCTGGCAGTGTCCCCAGGTCCCACCGGAATAGTTCGAGTTTGGAGTTCTTCCAAGACTCGGTGAGTGTGGCCGACGACGAAAGGGCCGGCTCCCAAAGTGGTAAGTACTGAGTTATGAGAGCGAAGTCCTGTCGCGTAATAGCTACGTGTTCCGATAGTTCGCCATGTAGCGCTGTCCTTCTGGGTGATGGCGATCATCAACGGAATTCCGGACGACCCACTGGTTTTATATATACGTTTGATGGTGTTAGGAGTTGCAGCGAGATGCGCGCCGAAAGGTGGTTCTTCGCTCTGCGCCATCTGAAGTTCTGCTTTTGTAGTGAATGGCGCTTCTGGGAGATGCTTGAGAGGCAGACGCTTCAGATCCACGATTCCGGCGTATTTGTTTTGATAAAACTGTGAATTTTCAGCAACGTAAGCCCTTTGTGACTCCCATGTACTGGATGAGATCAATCTGATTTCCTCGGCCGGCGCGTATTCAATGCTCCGTTCTTTCACCCAATCGAGGTTACGGTCGTTGTCGGCGATCGCCGGCAAAATTCTTGCCCAAGAGGGTCCGTTCTCCATCATTGTGTTTTACCAGCCATGAGTTACAGGATTATGGCTTTACTAGGCGCGCCATGCATGCAGCCTTTACGATCTATCTTGGTACAACATACCGTCATGACTGAGGTCCCGATGCCGATTGATGAAAAGATCTACAAAGACATTATGTCTCGGCATCCTGGTGGTGTGACCGTGGTGACTACGATCGGTACCTCGGGAAAGGCGTTCGGTCTGACTGTTAGCGCCTTTTGCACTGTGTCCCTCCACCCGCCGCGTATTTTGATTGTTATCGACAAGGCTTCACATACTCTTTCAACTCTTCTCGCGTCAAAGGCGTTCACGGTGAGCTTTCTTGAAGAGGAGTCTGCAGACTTGGCAATGCACTTTGCGTCGGCGGATGAGGATAAATTTGGTTCGTTGCCCCATGGATCTTTTATCGAACTCGATACCGGCCCAGCTCTTGTTGGAGATGCAACGGCTTACATGCAGTGCAGAACGGCTCAGGAAATCGATTCAGGGGATCACTGGATTTTGGTTGGCGCGGTCGAACGAGGAGTGATCTTGAATGACGCGGAACCTCTCATCTACTCACATCGACAGTTTCGAAAGATGATGCCTCTGTAGGTTCTCTTTAACGCCCGAGTTGGAAGCCTTGCGCTGTTCTGGCCGCTAGCCTGCGCGGAATGAGAATTGGGTATCAGGGTGAGCCTCACTCTTACAGCTATCGCGCAACGGTCGAACTCTTTCCAGATGAAGAATCGATAGGGCTAGCGACCTTCGTCGCCTGTTTCGCTGCGCTGGAAAGCAAGGAGGTGGATCGCCTCGTAGTCCCTGTCGAGAATTCAACAACTGGCAGTGTTCTTCCTGTGCTCGATCGACTACCCGGAAACGAAGAGCGCCAACCGATTTCGATTATCGCCGAGCACCTCGTAGAAGTCCGGCATGCTCTTCTAGGTCTTCCTGGAACTTCGGTGGAGGAACTAGTTGCTGTTAAGTCCCATCCTCAGGCACTGGCACAAGCAGAAGAACGGCTACTCGAGCTCGGTCTTGAAGAGATTCCGCGGCCGGATACTGCTGGTGCGGTGCGTGAAGTCGCATCTGAAAATGATCCGACTATGGCGGCTCTAGCGCCCCCCGAAGCTGGACCGCCTCATGGACTCGACATCTTGTTGCGTGATGTGCTGGATCGCGATCACAATACGACACGATTTGTGGTGTTGACTGTCGGCGTTCCGCAGGTCGATCCTGAAGATGATAAGACGACAATGTTGTTCACCACAGAGCATTCTCCGGGGGCGTTGGCTTTGGCACTGACGGAACTTGGGCTGCGAGGAGCGAACCTGACTCGAATCGAGTCCCGTCCATCTAATGAGGCCTGGTCATATAGGTTCTTTGTGGACTTCGAGCACCGCCCGGGTCCCGAAGGTCTATCTCGGGTAATCGACTCTCCGCCTGCCACGCTCGCCCACCTGCAGGTTCTTGGAAGCTATCGTTCAGTTCGCCATATCCCCTAGGAGGGGCAGGCTCTTTTTCTACGGTTGATCATTCCAGGAGGTCAGAGTGGCGACCAGCACGGCAAGTTTCGGAGCTGGTAAAAGGGAGAGCCACGATTCCTCTCCTTTTTATTCGCGTCGAATGTCGAAACCTGCACCTGTTACGTCTGAGCCGGGTCTCGTTGCTGACGCGCCTGTAGAAGTCCTCGACCGTATATACACCCAATCCTCAGAGTCGATGGGTCAGCTGCCTGACGGAACTGTGGCGCTCATGGTGACTTCGCCTCCTTATAACGTTGGCAAAGACTACGACGACGATTTATCACTCGAGGAATATCTGGGCCTCCTTGAGCGAGTGTTTACGGAGACCTATCGAGTTCTCGAAGCCGGAGGAAGAGTGGCTATCAACGTCGCAAACGTGGGGCGTAAGCCCTATCTTCCGCTAAATCAGCACGTGGCGGCGATGCTTAGCGACATTGGCTATTTACTCAGAGGAGAGATCATCTGGAAGAAGGCGAAATCAGCGGGTGGCTCGACAGCGTGGGGCTCATGGCAATCGGCCAAGAACCCGACTTTACGCGATGTTCACGAGTATGTAATTGTCGCTTGCAAAGAGAGTTTTCATCGTCAACGAAAGGGAGATGACACGATCACTCGAGAGGATTTTCTTGACGCGACTGTTTCGATTTGGGATATCCGTCCTGAATCCGCTCGGCGATTAGGCCATCCGGCGCCTTTTCCGATCGAGTTACCGCGACGACTCATAGAGCTGTATACGTTCGATGGCGATCTTGTACTGGATCCGTTTCTAGGAGCAGGAACTACTGCCATGGCAGCTCGTGACGCTGGTCGGCACTATGTCGGATACGAAATAAACAAGGACTACGTGAATTTGGCTTTAGAGCGGTTGGCGGCAAGCAACGATTAGAACTGTTGCTCGCGGAACATTTCGTAGTACTCCGAACTATCTACCTGGGTTGGCTCGAAGTATGCGAGCCCTATTCGAGATCTAGCGATCTCTCCATATTGCTCAAGTCTCGGTTATCCCGGTCAGAATGGAGTTTTTCCTGCGGATTAGCGGCTGACCGTAAGATCAAGTATCCCAATATTCCAGCAATGGTTGAGCCGATAAAGATTCCGATCTTCGCTTGGTTAATCGTTTCTTCTCCATTGAAGGCGAGTTCAGTCATGAAGAGCGATACGGTGAATCCAATTCCTGCCAGTGCAGCGAGACCGTAGATCTGGGGCCAACGGGTGTATGGCGGCAAGCGACCAATGCCAAATCGCAATGCCAGCCAAGTTGCGATGCATATACCTGCCACTTTTCCGACGACGAGTCCGAAGCCTATTCCTAATGCTACGGGACTCACCAATGCGCTTTCGACATCGACATTGGCAAATCGGACTCCGGAGTTGGCAAGGGCGAATAGGGGTACGACAACAAACGACGACCAAGGATGGAGAGCCCGTTCAAGCCGATTGATGGGTGCCACCGATTCGCGGGAGATGCTTGAGAGAGCAAGCGCACGGCTGTCAACGCGCTCGCTGCTTCGAGGGGCGGATTCGTCTGCGCGACGCTGTGAGAGGATCCACTGGGCGCGATCGAAATAATCTTTATCGGAGTACCAGGCGTGGGCTGGAGTGAGGAAACCAAGAGCTACGCCAGACAGCGTAGCGTGCACTCCTGATTCGAAAAGAAAGAACCAGGCCCCGATCCCAGCGACCACATAGAAGGTGGTCGATCGTATCCCGATCCGGCTGGCGATCGCGATAATTCCTAGAGTGAGTAGAGAAGCAATGAGCCAGTTGATGGCTAGATCGCTCGTGTAAAAGATCGCGATAACAACGATGGCTCCGATGTCATCGGCTATAGCCAAGGCGAGCAGAAACAGTTTGGCGCCAATGGATATTCTCGTTCCTAGCAGCGATATTATTCCGAGAGAAAAGGCGATATCGGTAGCCATCGGGATTCCCCATCCGCGGGTAGCTTCTCCGGGTTCTCCAGCGACGAATGCAAGATAGACCAACGCTGGAATCACCATTCCGCCCATCGCTGCGATCGCTGGCAATGCAGCACGTTTTCGGTCACGCAGCTCACCGACAGCGAGCTCACGTTTGATTTCGAGCCCTACTACGAAAAAGAACAGGGTCATGAGCGCGTCATTAACCAGTTTTTTCAGCGACTCGTCGATGTGCAGTATCTCTCCGATTTCGATTGAGAGTTTTGTGTTCCAGAACCGCGCGTAAGATTCCCCGAAGGGAGCGTTGGCCCAGAACAGCGCTGCCAAAAAGGCGGTCAAAAGAATCAGACCACCTGATGCTTCGACGCTTGTGAATCGGAGCAACGGGCGCATAAACCGTGTAGGAACAGCACGATTTGAATTGATCCAAGTCTGGTGTTCTAGATTCGTGGGTTTTCCAGCCATTCTGTGTCAGAGGCTAGCCGTCATTCCCGAATGAACTCGTCGGTCGTTACCATCAAGAGACAGTCTCGCCCTCGAAAGGCCCCAGTGCTCTTATCGATTTTGATCCTGATCGCTGGTCTGGTGCTTCTGCTCTTTGCCGCCGATCAACTTGTAACGGCTGCAGTGCGACTTTCGCGCGGGCTCGGGATTTCTCCGGTCCTCGTGGGGGCGGTGATCGTGGGGCTAGGCACATCAGTACCAGAATTACTCGTTTCTTTCCTCGCTTCGGCTGGCGAAAACATGGACGTTGCCATGGCAAACGTCGTTGGCTCGAACATCACGAATATGACGCTGGTTCTGGGATCAGCAGCGCTCATCGCTCCAGTCGCTACGCGACTGAAGATCATCAAACGCGAGGGGGCCCTTATGTTGGCCGCAGTTGTGGCGCTCCTTGTTGTATTACTCGATGGTGTAATCCATCGTTGGGAAGGCGCTGTACTGGTTGCGGGGATGGTATTCGCGCTAGTCATGCTCGTACGTTGGTCTATGTCCGACACTGCAAGCAACGAACGAGTAGAAGAAGACGTTGATCTTTCCAGTGGAGGTCGCTCGCAGCCAATTTTGCGTCATTTAGTAACGAGCATTGTTGCCCTTACTGTCACTATCTTTGCAGCCGATTTGCTTCTCGATTCCGCCCTGGATATTGGGGACAGGCTCGCTCTATCCCCAGCGTTTCTCGGCGTGATGCTAGGAATTGGGACAAGTCTTCCTGAGCTGGCGACAGCGATCGCATCTATGCGGAGAGGACAGTCAGATCTTGTCTTCGGAAATGTGCTGGGTTCTAACCTGTTTAATTCCCTAGCCGTTGCCGGAAGCGCGGGCCTCGTGAGAGGAGGAACGTTGGAATCGCTGGGCACTCTCTCATTATTGGCCATGGTTGGAGTGGCTTTTGCCGCGGCCATAGTTTCCTGGACCGGATCCAAAGTCACGCGTCGCGAAGCAAGTTTTCTGATAGCAGGCTTTGTTCTGTTTACCGCTACGATTTACTAATTCGTCAAGATCTACCGATAAGATCGTTATAGATGGCTACTTCTTCGCGTACGCTCGTTCTTCTTGCTCTAATCGCTAACGGGATTATTGCCGTCGTGAAATTTGCTGCTGCTGTCATCTCTGGGAGTTCCGCGATGCTCGCTGAAGGATTTCACTCATTGGCAGATACTGGCAATCAGTTGTTTCTTTTGCGGGGGACCGTCGTGTCGAGATATGCGCCTGACGTTCAACATCCTTTCGGTCGGGGGAAAGAACTCTATTTCTGGTCGTTCATGGTGGCTGTTTTCCTATTCGTGGGAGGGGCGGTGGTGGCCTTTCTCGAAGGCCTAGAGAAGGTTCTTCATCCTCACGAGAGCAGTGGCCTTGCATTTAGTCTTGTTGTACTTGGGGCAGCGGCTCTGTTTGAGATCTTTATTGCCTTGCGTCCTGCCTTGCGCGAGTTCAATAGAGTGCGAGGTAGCCGTAGCGTGATGGTCACCGTTCGAGAATCGCGGGATTCCGCACTGATCGTTGTTGTTTTTGAGGACTTCGCTGCCCTTGCTGGCCTGGTTATTGCCGCGGCCGGTCTCGTTCTTGCCAAAGTGACTGGATGGCAGCAATGGGATGGTATCGCATCGATAGCGATTGCTGCACTGCTTGCCAGCGTTGCTTGGTTCTTAGCGTTTGAGATGAAATCATTGCTTATCGGAGAAGCCGCGACGCGAAAGGAACGATCGTTAATTCGCAGTTCAGCGCTCGCAATGAGAGAAGTCAGGTCGGTTCGCCGTTTGTTGACTATGCAGCTTTCTCCAAATGACATTCTTGTGAATATGGATGTGGCGTTTGCGAGGGGTCTTAATGCTGATGACTTGAAAGTGGCCATCGACAAGCTTGAGCAGAGTATCCGTACAGCCGTGCCTTCTGCAACGCGCATTTTTATTGAGCCAGAAGAGTGAGATGAGTGGCTGTGTTTCGAGTTTCATTATCCCGAAGTAGCCGTTTCGTATGATCCTTCAGAAAGTTAGGATTCGGAACGGCCTTCGGCCTCAGCAATAAGAGCCTTGAACAGAGCCTGTGACGCTGGGTCCTGTACATCGCCAAGATATTCAGGATGCCATTGAACGGCGAGTAAAGGCCAGTTCTCATCTCTATGTTCGATTGCTTCAATCACCCTGTCTTGAGCCCAGCCGACGGCTCGCAATTCTGGAGCGAGCTCCCGTACGGACTGATGGTGGATGGAGTTCACCATCAGATTGCTTGATCCGACGGTGGTGGCTACGTAGCTTTCTGGATCGAGGTCGACGCGTTGATGACTGTCGAATACTTTTTGACCGGTGATCAAATGGTCAACAGATCCTGTTTCCATTGGAATGTCTTCGATCAGCGTTCCGCCGAGCGAAACGTTGACGATCTGTAGTCCTCGACAGATGGCCAGAGTCGGTATTCGAGAGGCCTTCGCGAGGCGTACCAGTCCAATCTCGAACTCATCTCTGTCGAAATCAATCCCGTAGATTTTATCGTTGTTG
>CAJWGC010000040.1 GCA_913031525.1 uncultured Acidimicrobiia bacterium
TCCTTGGCGCTTTTGACAAGGGCGAGATGGCTTAATCCAGTTGGGACTGTGAAGTCCGGGCTCATTGTTGGTATGGGAGAGACTGAAGAGGAGGTCATGGGGGCCCTAGCTGATCTCAATGCTGTAGGTGTGGATATTGTGACGGTTGGTCAGTATTTACGTCCGACTCTTCGACACCGCCCTATCGATCGTTATGTGCACCCCGATGAGTTTGATCGTTATAGCCAGGTTGGTCACCGCCTTGGGCTGAGACATGTTGAATCTGGGCCGCTAGTTCGATCCTCGTATCACGCCAAGGACTCGCTAATCGCGGCGGGTGTGTGAACGCCTCGTTGCAACTGATCGATCGCTTGGAACGGGCTCGTCGTGAGATGGTGCGGCTAGAAGTAGATGTGGTGTTGCTTTCGGTGGGTCGGGATCTACCCTATTTGATCGGTTACGAAGCGATGCCGTTGGAACGTCTCACCATGGCCGTCATTCCGGCTTCAGGGACAGTGACTTTGGTAGTGCCTGAGCTTGAAGTTTCTCGTGTGGATCCTTATCCCGAAGTGTTCGATATACGTGCCTGGTCGGAGACGGAAGATCCGTTAGAAATTGTGATGCAGCGGATCGGTTTTCCTTCTCGTGTGGCGATCGGTACCGAGACCTGGTCGCTCTTTTTGCTCGGTTTGCAGCAGCGACTTCCAGAATCTGAATTTATATCTGCTGCTCCTCTTCTGTCAGGGTTGAGAGTCTGTAAATCTCCAGAAGAAATCGATCTACTCCGCACCGCTGGGGCTGCTGCTGACCGAGTCGTTGCTCGCATCGCTGGATTGAAATTCTCGGGAAAAACTGAAAAGGATATGGCTCGGCAAATATCAGAATTGATTATTGAGGAAGGACACGATGCGACGAGTTTCGTAATCGTTGCCGCAGGGGTTAACAGCTCCTCTCCTCATCACGAACCAGGGGTCTCAGTGATCGAACCAGGAGATGCGGTCGTAGTGGATTTCGGTGGATCGATTTGTGGCTACCACTCCGACACTACTCGAACCTTCTACGTTGGCGGGCCCTCAGCCGAACATCGACGAGTGCATGAGACTGTTCTGGAGGCACAGCATGCTGGTTACAACGCATCCGGGTTGGGCGTTCGTTCTGAGGAAGTTGATCGCGCGGCTAGATCCGTTATTGCTGATGCTGGCTACGCCGAGTATTTCATTCACCGTACTGGTCATGGAATTGGCTTGGACCTTCACGAGGACCCATATCTTGTAGAAGGAGAAGAAACTCTTTTGAGAGCTGGAATGGTGTTTTCGATAGAGCCAGGGATCTATATTCCTGGTCGCTTCGGAGTACGTATTGAGGACATTGTGTCTTTAGGCGAAAATGGCCTACAGAGATTGAACCGGTCAACGCGCGATCCGGTGGCTGTGACATAGGAGCCAACTCTGACGGGGGCAAGATCGCTAGCCTTGTCAAGCGCTGGAAAGGGAGAAGAATTATTGTTCCAGGACACTGAACAATTGGCTGCAGACACGATCCGGATCCTCTCGATGGACGCGGTGCAGCATGCCAATTCTGGTCATCCCGGCATGCCGATGGGAATGGCGGATCTCGCGGTGGTTCTTTGGACAAAGTTTCTTACCGTTGATCCAGATGATCCGGAGTGGCCTGACCGGGATCGGTTCATACTGTCGAACGGTCATGGATCCATGTTGCTTTATTCTCTTTTGCATCTCAGCGGGTTTCCATTGTCCATGACCGACATCATTAACTTTCGGCAGTGGGGATCCCCGACCGCAGGCCATCCAGAACGCGAACCGCATATTGGTATTGAGATGACAACCGGTCCTCTTGGGCAGGGTTTTGCCGCGGGTGTGGGTATGGCTATCGCTGAGGAGCACCTTAGATCTAAGTTAGGGTCCGATCTTGTCGATCACCGTACATTTGGATTCGTTTCAGACGGTGATCTCATGGAGGGAGTATCCGCTGAGTCTGCTTCGCTCGCAGGTCATCTGAAGCTCGGACGACTTATTTACCTATATGACGACAACGGAATCTCACTCGTGGGGCCAACTGAGTGGACTTTTTCAGAGAATGTGCCAGCGCGATTTGATTCACTTGGTTGGCACACCGATACAGTCGACGGACACGATCGTTCGGCAATTGAAGAGGCTATCGAGATCGCTATCAAGATTGAAGATCGGCCCAGCTTGATTTCATGTAAAACGCATATTGGATATGGCAGTCCCAATAAACAAGATAAAGCTGACGCGCATGGCTCTCCGCTTGGTGAGAAGGAAATTGCAGCGATCAAAGAATCTCTGGGGTGGACGCTTGAGCCCTTCGCGATTCCCGATGGTGTTACTGAATTCTTTTCTTCGGCGATGGACCGCGGACGTCGCGCGCGGCAAGAATGGAAACGACGCCTCAATTCCGCGCTTATCGATCCAAACATCTCGGCGATGTGGAGAGAACATTTTGATCCACAGCCGGTAGAGCTTTCGGTTCCTTCCTACGATCCGGGGTCCTCTGTAGCTACCAGAAAGACCTCCGGGGTGGTCTTGCAAGAACTAGCAGGCCAAAGAGGCGACCTCATGGGAGGATCCGCGGATTTGGCCAGCTCTACGAATACCTTGATCAAGGACTCCGTCGACTTTTCTGCATCTGAACGCAATGGACGAAACTTCCGATTCGGTGTCCGGGAACACGCTATGGGCGCGGCCATCAATGGCCTTACGGTCCACGGTGGCTTGAGAGGTTACGGCGGTACTTTTCTGACGTTCAGTGACTATATGCGCCCCGCCGTACGACTCGGAGCTTTGATGGGAACGCCGTCAATTTGGGTTTGGACGCACGATTCGATATTTCTCGGTGAGGATGGGCCCACTCATCAATCTGTGGAGCATGTTGCCGCGCTCCGAACAATTCCTAACTTGTGGGTTATCCGTCCTTCGGGACCTGCCGAGGTAGCCGGGGCTTGGGAAGTAGCTGTCAACCGTGTTGAAGGTCCCACCGCGTTGATTCTTTCGCGTCAGGGCTTGCCGGTTGATGGCAGTAACGAACCTGTTCCAGTAGCTCGCGGGGCCTACCTAGCTCGGTCGGGTGACGACGTGGTTGTGATTGCGACAGGATCAGAGGTGTGGTTAGCGCTCGCAGCGGCAGAGGAATTGGCGATCGATGGTGTTTCGGCTCGCGTTGTGTCGATGCCCTGTGTCGAGGCTTTCTTGGAGCAGGATGAGGAATATCGGGAAGGGGTCCTTGGAGGCGCCCATCTTCCAGCAGTTTCCATCGAAGCAGGAGTGACGACAGGCTGGGCCTCTATTACTGGTAGAGATGGCTTGAACATCGGTGTCGATCGTTTCGGTGCTTCTGCTCCCGGAACAGTTATCGCAGAGAAGTTTGGCTTCACTCCCAGCGCCGTTGCGGCTCGCATTTCTACTTGGCTCTCCGGCGGCTGAGCGATAAGAAGGTGAGGGGGTGGACTTAACACCAACACTCGTTCTCTCCATGTGGACTGCTGGGATAGCGGCTACTACGGGTGTTATCGCTGGATGGCGGATTGTTGGCTCGGGATATTCGCGTCTGGCTGCGGCCGTTGTACTTCTATTGGGTGTTGCTGCAGCAACCACTGGAGGAGGATCCATCGCTTGGGTTGGGTCCATTGCGGCTTTAACAGCAGTTTTCGTGGCGCCCTTCACAAGGCTTTACGTTGTCCTTATAGCCGCCAGTAGTGCTTCTTTCATCGCTGTTGCTATCGATGGTTCATCCTCGTTCCTCGCTGTCACGGGAGCGTTGTTTCTCGGTTTGATCACCGCCGAGATGATGCTGGGCCATTGGTATTTGGTGGACCCGCGACTTCCTCGTTGGGCACTGCAGGGACTTGTGCTGGGAGCGTTGGTTGCTCTTATCGTTGACTTCACTTATCTAACTACCGTTGGTGCTCTCGATTGGGGAACTGGCGAGGAGGTGCTGGGGTGGGCATTTCTTGTGCTCACGTTCTTTTCTGCCGTGCTAACGATTGCGGTTTCCCTCTCGCTACGAGAACCTTTTTATACCGGTGTTATGGCGGCAACTGGGCTCAGTTATCTTGCGGTCCTGACCGCATTTGGATCTGTAGTGCTCGGCCGTCTCCTCATAGATTGATCCTCAGGTCGATTTCTGGATTTCTCGTATGAGACGTCCTATTTTCATATCTTGAGCAACTTGCTGATAGTGACAGACCTGAATTGCCGGCTCGACGTGAATTTTTTTTATTTTCTCCTCTAATCTCGTATCGAAATGGATATCTATACGAAGCAAGGTGACGACGGGACTACAGGCCTCTTCTATGGAGGTCGAGTCTCGAAGGCAGATCTTGGTCCCGAGGCGTATGGGGCCATTGATGAAGCTGTTGCTGCTCTGGGGCTGGCGCGGGCTTTTGCCGACGAAGAGATCGCGGTAGCAATTCTCGATCGGCAGCGAGACCTCTTTGTCGTGGCTGCTGAATTGGCTACGGCACCCTCGAATCGGAGCAAGCTTGAAGATGAAACGAGCCGAGTGACGGCTCGAATGGTTACTGTTCTTGAAGAGGAGATTGACGCGATCGTCGCTGATACTGGCTTGCCGCAAGAGTTCATCGTTCCGGGTGGGAATCACACTGCCGCCGCGCTTGACATCGCTCGGACTGTCGTTCGGCGCGCTGAACGGCGCGCTGTGACGGTGATGGATTCTGGAGATTTAAATGGCAGTGAGGTTGTGCGATATCTGAATCGACTAGCCGATTATCTGTATGTGCTTGCTCGAATGGTGGAAGGCGACTGGATCTCAAGCCGGTCAGGGGGTAGTGAATGATTGATGTAGTGGCGGGTTCGGACATACGGGAAGCGAGTGGCGATGTTGCGGTAGCTCCTGTTTTCCAGGATATGGTTTGGGGACCTGGGGCAACTGATTTGGTCGAAGTGATGGGAGATTGGGTCGAGAGTTATCTCAGAGACCAGGATTTCAATGGGAAAGTAGGACAGATAGCAATATTGCCAGGAGGCGATGCACTGCCATACGGGCGTGTGATGTTTGTTGGTATCGGCAAGGAAATAGACGCTGAGGGTCTTCGCCGCGTTTCGGGAATTGCAGGAACAACCACTACGAAATTCGATCAGGTAGTTACGACTCTTCATCAGATTGGCATAGATGACGCGGCGGAACTGGTCACTGTAGGTTTCCTCCTGGGTCAGTATCGCTTTAACAAATATCAATCAGAGGCCGATCTGGTTAAGACATCTCGTCTCGTACTCGCAGGCTGGAACGGAGAGGTTGGAAGTGTGGCTGCAGGACAAGCAATCGCTAGTTCTGTCTATCTTGCCCGGGATCTTGTTAATGAACCAGCAGTGGCTAAACCCCCGGTAGTGCTGGCAGAAAAAGCTGAGGAGATCGCTCGGAGCCATGGGCTAACGATTCAGGTTTATGACGAGTGTGAGATTGAAGCAGAAGGTTTTGGCGGGTTGAAAGGCGTGTCGCTAGGCGCTGATAACCCACCGCGGATGGTGGTTCTCCGCTATGAGCCTGACGGGGCTACTCGTAAGGTTGCTTTTGTCGGGAAGGGCATTGTGTTTGATAGCGGCGGACTTTCTATCAAGCCTGCAAGCGGTATGGAGAACATGAAGACCGATATGTCTGGAGCCGCTGCGGTCTTCGGTGCTTTGCAGGCAGTCGCAAAACTCGGTCTTTCGGTAAATGTCATTGGTGTCACTCCGTTGACAGAGAATATGAGTGGTGGATCCGCTGTACGGCCTGGAGACGTGTTACGGGCACGTAACGGGAAGACGATGGAAGTGCTTAACACCGATGCTGAAGGGCGCTTGGTACTTGCTGACGGGTTATCACTTGCTGCTGAAGAGGATCCTGATCTCATCATTGACGTGGCTACGTTGACTGGGGCAGCTGTGGTAGCTCTTGGCCCCAAGATCGCAGGTTTGTTTACAGCCGACGACGACGTTTCCGATACCGTCCTTGCAGCTGCCGGTCGGGCAGGCGAACAAATATGGAGACTTCCGCTCGAATCTGGCTATCGCCAGTTCATAGACTCGGATGTTGCCGACCTACGGAACGCGTCTACTGAACGCTACGGAGGAGCTATTACGGCAGCACTTTTTCTGAGCGAGTTTGTTGGTGATAGACCATGGGCGCATCTCGACATTGCAGGACCAGCCCGTGCCAATAAGGCCGAGCATTACCTTGCGAAAGGCGGAACTGGGTTTGCAGTGCGTACGCTCATTGAAATCGCTCGGGCCTACTCCAGCTGAATTTCGGATCCGCCTGGGTTTTTACTCGGATCGCGACAGAAGATGATCAAAGAGGTGGTCGGTGTATTAACCGCGGACTGTTGGGTTTCACCTCAGCTTCGTCGTATCGGCCGCGTTGGTTGTTAGGGGATTTTTTCAGAGAGCTTCAACATTGCCCACGGGGATGCACGTCTCGTCGTAATCGACGAGACGTGGAGGGCGATCTTCGAGAGCGCAAGAAGGGCATTTAGGATTCCTGACGATGGACAGCTCCATGAACGATTGGTCGAGCGCGTCGTATGTGAGCAAACGACCGTTGAGGGTGTCGCCGATACCGAGGATTAGTTTTATCGTTTCGGTGGCTTGAATCGAACCGATCACACCAGGTACCACTCCTAGAACCCCTGTTTCTTTACAGTTGAGTGACAGTTCTTGTGGAGGGGGAAGTGGGAATAGGCACCGATAGCAGGGACCGTTATAAGGATCGAAGACAGTGGCTTGTCCTTCAAAGCGGAAGATCGATCCATGGACTATCGGGACTTTGAGGTGTAATGCTGCGTCGTTAACGAGATACCGAGTCGGAAAGTTGTCTCCTCCGTCGACTACTACGTCGTAATTCTCCATGATGTCGAGGGCGTTTTCGCTTGTGAGTCGTGTTGCATAAGGCTTGATTTTCACATCGGGGTTCAGGCCAGATAGCCTCTTATAGGCCGAATTAACCTTTTGCTTTCCGATTTGGTCTGTTGAGTGGAGTATCTGACGCTGCAGATTCGATGTCTCTACGATGTCGTAGTCCATGATTCCTATCGATCCAATTCCGGCAGCAGCGAGGTAGAGGCATGCAGGAGATCCAAGCCCTCCGGCTCCGATTACGAGGACCTTCGCGTTAAGGAGTCGAGCTTGTCCTTGTTCGCCGACGTTTTTCAAGCTGAGGTGCCGAGCGTACCTAGCGCGCTGATCTCTGGTAAGGCTATCGGAGTGCTGCCCGTTTTGTCCTTCTATTCGCCAACGTTCGAATCCGCCGGCGAGCGATACGATGTTTTTGTAGCCGAGCTCTTGGAGAGCTTTACCAGCTAGGAGCGAACGCTGCCCGCTGCCGCAGTAGATAACCATTGGTGTATTCGTGTTAGGAACTTTGGCCTCGACAGTGTGTTCAAGTATTCCTTGAGGTATGAGCAGGGCGCCCTCAATAACGCCCTCTTCCCACTCGTTAGGCTCGCGCACATCGATGATGATGGTGTCCTTTTTGGCTGCGAGTTCTTGGGGGGTGATCTCGGGGATTGTTTCCCGAGCTGCTGCCAAAATATCTTGATACTTCTGCGCCATCGGATCAGCGTACTCGCTCTTCTAGGCCGTGTCGTAAAGGTTCAGCTAGTAGCTTTTCGGATCGTGGTGGATGGTACGAACCGGATCGTCAATCACTTTTCTTAGATCATGGAACAAATGGAAGATTTTTTAGCGATTCCTGGTTCATTGAAGCTGAATGGGAGGTCAAAATTCCGTTACTCTATCTGCGAATTGTTCGTTTGATTTTCTCTCAAACCACCGCTGAACATCAGCAGATTGCTGACAGCGTTGGGTACGGATTAATAGCTCGTCCACCATTTGGGTGTAATTGGAAGTGTGTGTGATTGGCACCGCCCGTGGCGTTGCCGGTATTGCCGACGTAGGCAATCACCGCTCCTTTCTTTACGTGGCTCCCAGTTTCGAGTCCGTTCTTCCATCGGTCAAGATGGGCGTAGTAGTAGGCGTTACCGTCATCGCCATATAGCCACCAGGCGTTTCCGCCCAATCCGCCGGTTCGTTTGCGGAGAGTTCCGCTAGTCACGGCATAGATTTTTGTGCCTTTGGGGCTGAATATATCGTTTCCTTTGTGCGTGCGTCCTCCCGAACGTGGGTTTCCCCAGTCGTTTCGGAACCACTTGGGGTTTGCCTGAGGACACCGAAGGTACGTGTAGACGTTGCTTTTTCCTGCAGCTTGACGGGCACGTCGAGCCGCTGCTTTTTCGCGGCGGACTCGTTCGGCTTCGCGTTTTCGACGTAATTCTTTTTTCCATTCCTTCTTGGCGGAGACCGCTTCGGCGTCCTCTCGTTCAAACCATTCGAGAGCTACGGTTTGAACCAGTTCGATTTGGGCTATGGCTAAAGTCGCGTCCTTTTCAAGATTGATGAGATGATCGCGGTCTTTATCGAGGTCCTTTGTGAGGCGCCCGAGTTCACGTGAAAGTGCGTCTAGTCGACCGCGAGAAGCAACGTTAACTGCGTTTGCTTTTTCGAAAAGAGCCTGACTGGTGACGACGTCTTGGATATTCTTTGCCTCTAGCGCCACGCTGAAGGTTCCAAGGCTTCCGCTTATGTAGGCCTCGATCGCCAATTTCTTCGCCGTTTCCTCGAGTTCTTTTGCCGTAGTTGAATCGTCGGTTATCCGTTCCTCCAGACGATCCATCCGGTATTCGACATCAAAAATCTCGCTTCGGATCGTTTCGTAGGAGGCAATGGCCATGTCCACTTCCTCTTGGACTTTGACGTATTCCTCTAGCGCGCGGTCAGCTTCAGCGCGTTCGCGTTCGACCTCCTCCTTGCTTTGTGCATACACACCTGGAATCAAGAGAGTTCCTAACAGGATCACGGATGTGAAAAGGAGTAACAGTCGTCGAATTGTGGGCGTAAGCCTCATGGGGAACCAAGGCTATACGAATCTGAGGGAAAAACGAAAGGCTTGTACAAAAGCGCTAATTGGTTGAGGGTTTTTCGTTAACAGCCGATGGTGAGTTCGGTGGTGTAGGTGAAGGGTCCTTCGGTATCAG
>CAJWGC010000041.1 GCA_913031525.1 uncultured Acidimicrobiia bacterium
CCTCGATATCGATGATGAATTCGAGATAGACATCTCTGAAATTGACCAAGTGATCGATGCCACAGTCAAGATCGTAGCTCTGTCAGGAATGTCAAACGTCACGGGAACAATCGGGCCAGTAAAAATATTGTCAGAAGCCGCTCGAAGCGTCGGCGCGATTGTCGTAGTCGACGGCGCTCAGCTCGTTCCTCATGCTCCGGTCGACGTCTCCCGCCTCGGAGCTGACTTCCTAGCATTCGGGGCTCACAAAATGCTTGGGCCTACTGGCATAGGAGCCCTATGGGGTCGCTACGAGCTTCTCGAAGAAATGTCGCCGGCTGAAGGAGGCGGCGAGATGATCAGCGACGTTCAACTTCACGAATCTCGGTGGGCTCCGATTCCACATAAATTCGAGGCAGGAACGCCACCAATAGCTCAAGCTGTCGGCTTTGGAGCTGCAGTCGATTATCTCCAAAACCTGGGAATGGAAAGCGTCCGAGCCCACGAAATGGAAATCACTACGTACGCTCTCGAGCGTCTTGGGGAAATCCCTGATCTGGAGGTGTACGGACCACAAGACATCAATAAGAGAGGCGGATCAGTGAGCTTTCAACTCGCTGATATACATGCCCACGACCTCGCCACAATCCTGGACGAGGAGAAGGGAGTCGCCGTTCGTGCTGGCCATCACTGTGCGAAACCGCTGATGCGTTCTCTACAAGTTCCCGCGACGGCACGAGCGTCATTCTATGTCTACAACACTCCAGACGACGTAGATATGCTCGTGGAGGGATTGTTTAGGGCCCGTGAGATATTCGGTTTCGCCTAATCCGAGTAACGTGACGTTACATCATGGCTATCGAAGAACTTTACCGTGAGATCATCCTCGACCACTACCGAAACCCGCGACGACGCGGCACGTTAAGTGGAAATCACATTCACGCCGAAGGCGACAATCCCTCGTGCGGTGATGAATTTTCTCTCGACCTCGCCGTCGAAAATGAGATCGTGATCGACGCTGCTATCCAGGGACAGGGTTGTTCAATTTCACAGGCCTCCGGATCGATGATGGCCGAAGCCATTATCAACAAAACTCTCACTGAGATCCAAGATATCGCTCACAAATTCAAAATAATGATGGCGATTGAAGACGGCGATGAACCGCTCGACCCTGACCGTCCCGGATCAGTGCTTGGTGACCTTGAGGCACTTCGTGGAGTAAGGCGATTCCCTGTACGCGTCAAATGCGCCAATCTTCCTTGGGCTACCCTTTCCGATGCTCTAACGCAGTGGACCGGAGACGCGCTTTCATAGAGGGTCCCTTCCTTTTCTTTGGGCCCCATCAGGAGATTGCCTCCCTAGCGAGAAAATCTGGTTCCCAATCCGAGCGTGTAGGAAGCAAAGTGAAAAAAATCAAGATCAAAACCGATTACGCATCATCATCTAGCGCTATAAGAAAAAGACTAAACGTGCAAAAACCAGAAGCCTTTCGCTCAGCTATTCGATGATTCCGCCTTCGGTCATCCGCTTGATATCGAGCAATTCGTCAACCTTATCTTCGCTCAGCCAGCCACGCTCAATCACAATGTCCCGAACGTTCTGACCAGTAGCAAATGCTTCCTTGGCAACTTCAGCTCCGCGGTCGTAACCGATATGAGGATTAAGCGCGGTAACGACAATGATGTTGCGTTCGACGAGATCGCGGGCTCTGCCAACATTTGCCTCGACGCCGTCGACGCACTTCTGTCCTAACACGTCTGAGGCAGTCGCTAAGAGCAAAATGGACTCCAACAAGTTGTGAGCCATAACGGGCATCATGACGTTCAGTTCAAAATTGCCGTTCGCTCCTCCCCAAGTAATCGTCGTATCGTTACCAATCACTTGGGCAGCGACTTGCATCATCATCTCCGGTATGACCGGATTGACCTTCCCCGGCATAATCGATGATCCAGGTTGTAGTGGAGGTAGGCGAATCTCAGCAATACTTGTACGCGGTCCAGAAGCCAGCCATCGCAGATCGTTGGCAATCTTGAACAATGCGATTGCTGTCACCTTCAGAGCTCCGGAAGCACTCACCACAGCATCTTTGGCTGCTTGAGCTTCGAAATGGTCTGCGGCTTCTCGGAGGGGAGAAACGGTTATCTCTGCCATGTCGGCGATAACAGCAGCAGCAAACCCCGCCGGAGCGTTAACTCCAGTTCCTACCGCTGTCCCGCCCAGAGCGAGTTCGTCCAGTTCGTCGAGTATCCGAGTAACCCGTTCTATGCAATTGGAAATCTGCGTCGCGTAGCCGCCAAATTCCTGACCAAGCGTGACCGGCGTGGCATCCATGAGATGAGTTCTGCCTGACTTCACTACATCGGAAAACTCTTCTGACTTGGCGATAAGCGAATCCGCCAGACGGGCAAGAGCCGGCAACAGGTCTTCTCGAACTGCGGCACCCGCAGCAAGATGAATCGCCGTAGGAATGACGTCGTTAGAGGACTGTCCAAAATTGACATGGTCATTAGCGTGCACTGATTGGGGTGTGCTATCGGCTCCCAAGAGCTCCGAAGCTCGATTAGCCACAACTTCATTGGCATTGGTGTTCGTCGAAGTTCCTGATCCGGTCTGGAAAATATCGAGAACGAATTGATCGTCTAAACAACCGTCCTTCACCTCATCGGCCGCTTCAGTAATCGCAGCAGCAAGTCGCCCATCCAAATAACCTAAGCGACCGGAGACACGCGCCGCCGATCCCTTAATCAGACCGAGAGCCCAGATAAATCGCCGCCCAAACCGCAAGTCAGAGATAGGAAAATTCTCCACTGCACGTTGAGTTGAGGCGCCGTAATAAGCGCCCTCTGGTACCTGTACCTCACCCATCGAGTCGTGTTCGATCCGCATCGATAATCTCCCGAGCTCGTGTTGCTAAACGCGAGCCTACTCCAGCTGCCGCGAAGGACTATGGAGTCAAGGCTCGACAACTAAAAATGCGCCAGCACCTGAGCTGCCGCCGGTGGTATCAACTCAGTGACATCGCCGTGGATACGAAGCGTCACATCAGGAAGTCCATCGTGCCCGGTTTTCCCGTGGTTCACGATGATATAGCGAGCACCACGACGTGCAGCAAGGAGCGGAAGCGAAGCCGCCGGTTCAACAAATAGCGTGGTCCCCAAAGCAACGACCAGTTCAGCATCCTCAGCAGCCCGTACTGCTCGATCGAGATTGCTTACTTTGAGGGATTGGCCAAAGGAGACTGTGGCCGGCTTGAGGAAACCACCGCAGTAGCACACTGGGGGTTGATTCGTAGAAGAGAATCGCTCGAAGTGCGGCGTGGGATCGCTCAGTGTGTGGCAACTCTGACACTCGATCTCCATGTTCGATCCATGCAATTCGACTATCCGTTCATCGGAAATACCGCTGACACGGTGGAGTCCGTCGACATTCTGTGTCACAACAAGCCTGACGAAACCTGCTCTATCAAAATCAGCGATGGCCCGATGAACCGCGTTCGGAACAGCTCCAATATGTGCATTACGATCTTCGAGTTTTTGAGCCCAATACGTGCGCCTCGCCTGAACGCTCGACATAAAGTCGCTGTAGTAAATCAAAGAGCGCGTAGTCAAAATTCCTTGGGGACCTCGAAAATCAGGTATTCCGCTGGCTGTCGATATGCCAGCACCAGTAAAAAAGAGAATCGGATGATGAGTCGCTAGCTCTTCGATGAGCTGCTCTACAAAATACGAATCTGCCGAAGTGTCGATTAGAACTCGCCGGAAAGATCGTCCGGCAGCGCTGAAGGACGTCCTACATTATCTCGACGCCATTGTTCGTAACCGTCCGAATCGAGTTGTTCTGCTACTTCGGACCCGCCCGATCGAACGATACGACCGTCTACAAGAACGTGAACGCGATCCGGCCTCATGTAACGAAGAATTCGACTGTAGTGTGTGATGATGAGTATCCCCAAGTCAGGCTTGCGCAGGGATTCCACGAGTTCAGCTACTTCGCGAACCGCGTCAACGTCGAGCCCGGAGTCAATCTCATCTAGGACCGCCATGCGAGGGGCAGAAACCGCGAGCTGAAACATCTCAGATCGTTTTTTCTCTCCGCCCGAAAGACCAACGTTCACTGAACGGCTCAAAAAATTATCCATGCCAAGACGCCCACTCATCTGTTCCACTCGCTCGTCGAAAGCATCCTCGTCGTTCGACCGCATTTCGGTGATTAATGCATCTAATGGGACACCAGGAATTTCGACAGGATATTGAAAAGCCTGAAAAAGTCCGGCACGCGCACGCTGATCTACTCCCAATCCGGCTAGATCTGTCCCCCCTACAAGAACTGAACCGCTGGATGTGTACCCATTCTTGCCCATAAGCGCATGACAGAGCGTTGACTTACCGGATCCATTGGGACCCATCAGAACGTGAAGCTCACCAAACGGAACGGTGAGATCGACACCTTTGAGTATCTCGAGATCACCTAAGGAAACTGTGAATCTATCAAGCTGAAGCGCAGCATTCACAAGACTCCTCCAATCTCGAGATATACCTCACCATCGACAATCTCCACATCGTATATGGGCACCGATCGTATAGCTGGAAGCGAGGCTGGCGTCCCCGTACGAACATCAAATTCAGAACCGTGCCAAGGGCATTCGACGTCGTACCCAAATATCTCGCCTTCAGCAAGAGATGCCTCCGCATGACTGCATCGATCTCCGATCGCATAGACCTGGTCCGCCACTCGGAAAAGTGCAACACGATGCTCTCCTACGTCGACGCGCAAGCCCGTACCTTCTTCAAGGTTCTTTAGCGAAGCTACGTGGACACTCATACGCGGTCTGCCGATTGCGTGCGTTCGTACTTTGCGTGGACACGCTCACGGACCGAGTCCAGTTCTGTCGAGACAGGGAACCGCGACAACGCGTCCTCAAAAAAACCCTTTAGCTGCAACTGATCAGCACGATCACGATCGAGACCGCGGCTCATCAAGTAGTAACGCTGTTCAGCATCGAGAGGACCCACAGTCGAACCGTGTCCGCACTTGACATCATTAGCCAGAATCTCGAGGTTGGGAACTGATTGAGCAGAAGCTTGATCAGATAGCAAAAGGTTTCGATTAGTTTGGAACGCGTTCGTTCTTTGCGCCTCTTCCTCAATCCTGATCATGCCTGTAAAAATTGAGAGTGCCTCATCGTCGACCGCTCCCTTGAGGAACATTTCCGAGGTGGTGTTCTCTCTCGCATGTCGCATGAAATATCGGTAATCCAAAACTTGCTTTTCATCACCGAAATAGGCACCGACGATCTTGGCCGATGAACCGACGCCCAGTAGATCGACAGCAAGATAGAGCCGTGAAAGCGCACCTCCGAGACCAACCTCAGCAAACGTTATATTGGCATCGCGATCGGCTTCGATCCTTGTTCTTCCAAGAGAAGTTGTGGTATCTCCCCATACCTGATTCACCGTTAAATCCAAATTGGCCGCTGGACCGAGCATGACGTCAATCTCAGGCACAACAACGGTTTCGAGTAAATCCGGAGAAGAGAGCCGGATCACCACGGAAGCCTGTGCCGAAGGACCAATATCGATCATGACACGAGGGAAAGAGATTGAGCCAGGAAGAGTCGATTGAACTCGCACTACAAGTGGTTCTCGAACTACACGACCTTCCGGAACTCGGATCGACGCACCATCAGTACCGAAAGCGCGATGCGCTGCAGAGAATTTGTCGTGACCGGATCCTGGGGAGCTATACCGGGTGGAATCATTCCTGTCTTCTGTACGATCAAGCGCCAGAGGAATCAGCGTGAAATCAGGATTACGTGTGCCACTACCTATAGCTAGACCATCAACGACGTCAAGAGTCGCCGCACCTTCGAGGGGACTCACTTCAACACAGCCAGGCTCTACAGGAAGTAGATAGTCACCGATATCGAAGTCAATGTTGACATACCGCCACAACTCTTCTTTCGAGGAAGGCATGGGAAGACGTTCGAAAATGGCAAAAGCCTCGTTCCGCTCTGCAGACAGCCACGCGGGCTCGCCGCGAGAGATATTTTTGAGAGCAAAAGAATCGAGATTTATCACAAGAGAATCCGGAACATAGAGACTACCCCTCTAGACAAGCCTTGAAATCCAGAATCTAGCTTCAGCGAATACAGAATCGAACATAGACTCGCTAAGCCTGCCGGTAAAAGTGTTCTGTTGCGATGGATGGTAAGACGAGATAATCAACGGGCCGTTCTCGATCTCGATGTTCAATCCGTGCTCGAACCGCGGGCGAGGCTTTGGGACCAAGAAACCGCGTTGGGAGAGTCGACGCATTATGGCCGTATAGGCAAAAGAGCCAAGGCAAAGAATCACCCTTGCATTGGAAAGAAGATCCAGTTCCTCATCCAACCATCTGCAGCAATGATCTCTCTCTTCCGGAAAAGGCTTATTAACTGGCGGAGCGCAACGCACTACTGATGTCACCCAGGCATCAGTCAACACCAAACCGTCCTCGCGGGAAAAGGATTCTGGTTGCGAAGCAAACCCAGCTCGGTAAAGAGCGCGATACAGCCAGTCTCCCGATCGATCTCCGGTGAACATTCTCCCAGTCCGATTCGCCCCATGGGCCGCAGGGGCAAGACCGACAACAACAAGCCGAGCCTCGGGATCACCAAATCCCGGTACCGGCCGCGCCCAGTAACTCTCCTCACGAAAGGCAGCTCTCTTCTCCAAACCGACCCGTTCGCGCCAAGCGACAAGACGCGGACACTGCTGGCATGAAACAACTGCGTCCGAAAGTACTTTTAGTTTGAACGCTCGATTCGAGAGTTGCTTCATTCGACTTCCGGAGGAAGCATATCGGCTTTGAAGTCGGAATTGGCGCTCCAAAGCATCCAACCAAGGCTGTTTGATTCGACTTGGTTTTGGACTGCGCGGATCTCCTCCGGCTCAAGGAAGGCTCGCTGTACCCAAGGCCGCATTATGGCTAGGCCATCAAGACGCTGAAGTCCCGCACGCACAGCGATACCGACGATCTCAGGAGCATTGTCATCCGGCTCACTAAAACCCGCCCATCCGTCGGGGTAAAGATGCGTATAGATAGTAGGACTGAGAACATCAACCACTGAAGAGAGCGACTCAGGCATCTGCCCAATCCCTTCATCTGTCTCGCTCTCGAGCAAGATAGAAAAGACGTTTGCCGCTACGGCACATCCAAGCGGGTTCAGTCGATCTCGCGCCTCATTCAGATACGCGGAAATGGCATCCATTCTCTGCTGTTGAGCTTCTTTCGATCCATAATCACTGACGTTGAATCCGTCGAACTCAGCGTTCTCCAAAGAACCGCCGAAGGGAAAACTTACGTAATCGAATTGAACTTCGTCGAAACCACGCCGACATGCTTCGACAGCGAGCTCCAACGAATACTCCCAAGCATCAGGATCGGTAGGATCGATCCAGGCTTCCCCAGCCCCGGTTCGCCAGGCGCTAGCAGACTCTGCATTCCATACCGCGAACGTTGGATCGGCGATTGCAAGAATCGTGTCCTGAAACACCACAATCCGCGAGATCTTGTAGAAACCAACTTCTTCCATGTCGGCTACAAGTTGATCGAGATCGTATGCTGGATTGACCGCACCTATCCTATGGGCGATCGAAACAGACGTGTCGTGTAGAACCTGCCCTCTCTCATTCTTGATATCAACAACTAACCCATTGACCCCTGATCCGGAAGCCAGATCAAGCAAGCGCGACCATTCCAAATCTTTTCCAGCAATCTGGCTACTGACTCGCAAGGCTCGAACAAAACGAGGTTCCATCACAAATACCAGCTGATCAGCAACTCCGTCCCACTGTTCGGAAAGATCAGCCCACGCAGGACGCAGCAACGTTAACGATCCGGCTTGAGCCCGCACAAAGGAAAACTGACCTTGATCGTCAGTCCAAACTTGAGCATCTCCTAACCTCACTTCTACGTCAGGAATAACTTGTTCGTCAATAGTGACGACTCTGCCACGAAGAACAACCGGATCAAGCCGGATCTCGATCTGGCCATCCTCCGGATAATCCATCAATTCCTTCACCGCGACTTCGAAGCCACCGGCTGACACAGCAAGAATTGGAGAAAAACCGCGCTGCTCATCATTCCATTCGAAAGACAAGATGCCATCCTCTCCGGTCTGGTAAGAGACACCGTCGATTTCCACATCAGCAGATACGGATGTCAAGTCATCACCGGCTAGAACCTGAACAGTGACTTTTTTCGAGACCGGCTCTGGTTGAAGAAACGACTCACCACCATTCAAAGTTGGAATTCCCGAGCATGCTGCCGCGGTGACAGCAAACAGAACCAGGGTGGTGATTGAACTCCGCATTGTCGGATCTTGGGAAGGTCTGCCCGAGTTGACGCGACGGGCCCTGCCAGGATAGTCAGCTATATAACCAAAGATGTCAATCTGCTACGTCAATCGGGCTTTTGCTTTCGCTACGAATTGCGTATGGCAATGCAAAGAGAAGATTCTCGCGATAGCGGATGGGATTCGGGGCTGTTTACGACTCACAAACGCGAACTCGTCCCTGTTTTACCAGAGAATCCATTCGGCAGGAAGTAAGACTATGCCATCACTATCATCGATCAGTGAAGAACGCCAGCAGCTGAAGATGGGCAAATGCAGAGCCCTAGGTTCAAATGATGCGACTTAGCAGAGAGACAACTCGAAACGCCTCGCGAGCTTGCCTTGACTGTCTCAACGCAACACCCATATCTTCCAGAAGTCCCCGTCCATAGAGAAAGCTTCTGTCAGTTACAGACCATGATTGAGCGAATCCAAGTAACGGCGATCATCCTCGCGGCGGGGGAAGGATCGCGCATGGGCACTACTCGGCCCA
>CAJWGC010000042.1 GCA_913031525.1 uncultured Acidimicrobiia bacterium
GTCTCCTATCCGCAGGGACCGAATTGCATATGACTCTCATCGCGTTGTCTCCAATCGTTACTGCTGCCTCCGCGACCGAGTCGACAAGTCCTACACGCATTGATATCGGGACCGTGGTACTCACCCTGGCAATCTCGGCATTCCTCGCCTGGGTGGCATACCTAGTAACGACCAACCGTCGGAAAAGAAAGCTAGAAGCTACCCCCAAGAATCTTCAACCATGGCTGTCAGACGATGAGCTCGAGAACAAGAGGCTGACTCGTGTTCTCGGCTCTGCGGTGTTCGCTGCCGCCGCTCTAGCCCTCGTATTGCCCGTGTACTACCTGCTCGAATCGGGGCGGCAAGAAAAAGCCGTGAACGATTTCGCACATCTGTACATCGAAGAAGGGGAAAAATGGTTCCAAAAATTTGAATGTGAATCATGCCATGGGCCCAAAGGAGTCGGTGGAGCAGCTGACTTCATAGAGCCGCGTAGCGGTTTAACGGTCAGATGGGCAGCACCGTCGATCAATAATGTGCTCTATCGATATAGCGAAGAAGAAATCCGTTTCTGGATCCAGTTCGGTCGTCGAGGTACACCGATGCCTGCCCAAGGTCTTGTCAGCGGAGAAGGCGCTATGACAGTGCAAGAGGTCGATCAAGTTCTCGCCTATCTCCACGAGATCTCTATTCCTCAAGCAGAAGCTTTCGATCAAGTCGATGGCGCTGTTACCCAGGCATTGGCCCGCATCGAGAATGGAGCCGCGACAGTTGCTCGAGCCATGATCGAGCAACAGGCTGCCATCAACGACATCCTCGATGCCTCAGATCGGCTGAAAGAAATTGCAGATTTCCCCGTTGAAGTGAAGGAACTCCTCACCGGTGATGGTACGTGCACCAAAGAATCTGCTGCTCTCGCCGATATGGGCTGCAGTTTTCCGGGCCTTGACTCAGATCGCGATGGAATCTCAGATATCACCGAAAATACTCTGACGAGTAACTACGCGCCGGTAATAGATCGAACAGTACTAATCCATAACGTCCAAGAAAACGAAGGCGTTCTAACCATTGTTGAACGCCAGAACTCATCTTCATTCCCCGGGCTTTACGGATTAAATTTGGATCCGTCTAATCCCTTCTCCATGAATGATGCCGCCGGAAACGCAGTAGCAGATCTGGAAAGTTTGGACACTTTTGTACGCGCTCTGAACGCAGCACACCTCAACCTCTCCGTCGTCTCCGATCGAATCGATCGCTTTCTCCCGTCGGCTCTACAAGGACTCTCCTTTCTCCAAGATTCAGCCGTGAGAAAGGCTTGGGAGGTGGATTTTGAGGCCGTTTCTATAGCCATGACGGAAGAATGGGCTGCAAGCGATGAAGAGGAATCCGAAGTGGTTGATCTCCAAATGGCAAGAGAAGCTGTCGGGCTCTTCAATGCATACTGCGCTCGTTGCCACACTTCTGGCTACAGCGCTGGTGTGGCCTATGAACAAATCCCGGGATCGGGAGCTTGGGCTCCAGCGCTGACTGGTGGACGCACCTTGTCCCAATTCCCTGAACTCTCCGATCACATCGACTTCATCATCCGGGGCACAAACGAAGCTCAGGAGTACGGAACTAACGGACTCGGGCGGGGATGGATGCCAGGCTTTGGGCAGGTTCTGTCAGAAGAAGACATCAAACTCATCGCACTGTACGAGAGGACACTGTGAGTAATAGGAATTCCCATTCTGGACTTGATAATCCCGACTCAAACCTTCTCTCATCTCACGAGGGTGTCAGAACATGGAATCGACTTGTTCTAGATCAGAGCGGCCTAAGCAAGCTCGAATGGTTAGGGGTATTAGGAATCATCATTTCTGTGCTGGCCTTTATCCCCGCGGCCCGAGGCTTACTAGGTGACTTCTATGACTCAATCTTTAAGCAGATTGACGAGACCACGGGAGAGGTAAATTCCTTCTCCATAGCGGCACGTGGTGTATTAATCACCGTAGTCTCAACAGTGGCATTTCTGGGATCAGGATTACTGTTGCTCTATACGAACCTTGGACGTCGATTGGCCTTTCTCGTCGCGGGCGCGGCAACGTTCGGTTGGATGGTCATTGGTGGAAGCCTCTTTATCGTCTACGCACCGCGAGGTCTCAGGCCTCGAACATTCGAAGGTCTCAATGCGTTTCAGTTCCGGGTACCGGCCATCGCAATGACACTGGGAGCGCTTGTCTTGTTCCTAATGTTCCTCGTCGCTCTTGAGAAATACGAAAAGGAATCAGACGAGCTTTGAGGTCCCGAAGACTATCTGGAAGGACATCCAAGTAACACCTGATCACTCAACGGATTGCTGTAGCAAGAAAGTCAGTATCGGAAGTTCAGTAGAAAGATCCACGCGTCTCACAGATACGTTGTCGGAAACCTGGAGAACAATCGGTGCAAAATTCAAAATCGACCGGATGCCAGTCTCGACCAATCTATCGGCTACATACTGTGCAGCGTCAGCTGGAACTGTCACTATGCCGATGCTCACGTTGCGCTCCTTTACAATCTGCTCTAAGTCGTCCATCGATTCGACGCTAAATTCCCCGACAGCAGTTCCTACCTTGTCGGGGTCAGCATCGAAAAGCGCTGCCACTTCGAATCCCCAATCACCGAATCCTTTGTAATTACTCAACGCCCTTCCCAAATTACCGATGCCGATAATCGCCACGGAATATCCCTTGGTGAGACCTAGTGCAACGCGGAGCTCACGGCTCAGATCAAGCACGTTGTACCCAACACCTCGCACACCCGGAGACCCAAGGAAAGATAGATCCTTACGAACTTGAGCTGAATTGACCCCAGCGATAGCTGCGAGCTCTTCAGACGAACAGGTGCCTTGGCTAACAAAAAGATCGCCGAGACAGCGAAGGTAAACGGGGAGCCTTGCCACCGTGGCAGCAGGAATCGAGCTCTTCACGATGAGGAGGATAGATAGACTCCAAGGGCTCTTATCCGGTTAGCCCCCTCGCAGTTTAAGATCGACGAAAACGGGCCCGTCGTGCTGCTTGCCACAATTTTCGCTTCGACATTCGACCTTCAGCCAATACCTCGCCTGCGTCGGTAAGCAGTACCGGTACGCGCCCCGCGTAACGTTCCCTTGTATCTTCGCTAGCCTCGGCATCGATATCTACCACATCGAGGTGGATACCGAACAGAAAAGCCGGAATCTTTAAATCTGCAAGTGCATCTCCACAGATACTGCAATTCCGCCGAGTGAGGAAAGCGACTCGCCTGTGAACAGCCATCTGACACGCTATGGTCCGCGACGGATGCGTCCCGTCACTGCCGTCGTTATCGCCGCGCTTCTCGCGATCATCGTGAGTGCCTTTCTCTGGCAAATCTATCAGGCTGGAGGTTTCTGAACGTCAAGAGGGATCGCTCGATCGCGTGCCAGCGTGACAGCGACGCCGGCAGCAAGGGCATACTGATCATCTGCCCGTCCTCCTCTCACCGCAAGAGCGATTTGGCCGTAGGAATCAATGTGGATCAAACCACTACCTATCTCAACGTCGCTGTAGGTAGTAACCCATGGCAGACGATGAGATGCAACGCCTATCGAAACCTGGATATCGTCCTCAAGGGCCAACCCGAGCGCGGATAAATCAGCCGGTGTTACGTTGGTTTGAACGTTACCGTAGCCGTCGACCCACAACACCTCCCCTACCGCCTTGCTGCGATCCGGTTCCACAAGAGGCAGCATGACTGGAGTAAGTAAATCCTGGGACAGTTCGGGTCCCAAATCAACGATTTCAGCTTGTCCCGAAGCCAAAACCGCTGCTGCCGGCGCGAATACGTCGCGGCCCTCGAAAGTAGCACCTTCAGCGGGGATCCGGAATCTTGGATCTTCCAATGCGACTACGAGATCAGCGCCGCCGACCATCGCGACGGCAGGAGCCAGCAATCCGTTATTTGGTCCAACGAAATATCCCCACTTGGTGCGCGCAGCGATCGGTTGTCTCTCGGTTCCTACATCAGGATCGACAACAGCAAGAGCTACGCCCTCAGGAAGATATTGGATCGCTCTCAACAGAGCAAGAGATCCAGCCCGTATGTCGCCGCGGGGGACATTGTGTACGACGTCGATCACACGCACCTCGAGATCGATACGAGCGATCACTCCATGAACGACACCAACGAACTCGTCGGCATGACCGAAGTCGGATAAAAATGAAATGGGAGTCGGCATAACGAAGAGTCTCAAGTTTCCTCTCTACGGCTGCAAGTCGAACAAACTTCAACAACGCAGACCCGTACAATATTGAATACGTTCTGGAAAAGGCAGAATCCATAGCCACGAGGCCGCATCACTTGATTTGCAAGACACTCTCTGTGCAGTTAGATGCTGGAACTCAGTCATTGGAAGCAAGGCCCGTTGCCCACGATTAGCCTGCCGTCGTGGTCAACCTTCGATTATTCGCCAATCTTAGAGAAACGGCCGGCAAGAATTCAGCCGTATTCTCCGGAAACACCGTCGACGAAGTTATTTCCGCGGCTACAAAGGCATACGGTGCTGACTTTGAAAGAGGATTAGAGACAGCGAAGATCTGGGTCAACGGAGACCCCGCTGAGCGATCGACTGAAGTGGCGGCTGGAGACGAGATCGCCCTCATCCCACCCGTATCCGGCGGAGAGAACATCGCAGTTAGAAAACCGGACACAACCGGAGGAGCGCTAGTTATTGCTGTCCTCGCGTCGCTGTTCGTCAGCAATTATGTCTCAAAAGAACTCTTTTCACTAGTGGCAGTCGGAGTAACGATCGCGTGGTTATGGGATGTCCGAGATACCTTGATATTGCGCGGCGCCAAAATCGAAATTATCCCACCAATGGTTGCGGCAGCAGCGGCGGCCAATGGTGCTTGGGGATGGGGTGGCGAAGGATTCGCTACTGGACTCGCCGGAGGACTCATATTTCAGCTTATCTGGGTCGTTCTCGATCCTCGCAGCCGATCCATCGACAACGTTGCTCAGACAACCGGTCTGGGTTTTGCCGCGGGATTCTCCGCTGGATCTTTAATCCTGGTCCGCCTACAGGGAGAGCAAGAAATAACGATTTTCCTTGTCTTAGCATCCATTGCCGCCTTGGCGACTTGGGCATTACGTCATCTAGCGCCCGCTTATACAATTCTCGATCCAAACGTTGTCGGGCTCCTCACAACACTGGCAGCAAGCGTCTTAGCAGCATTCGCCACAGACATTCTCGAATTTCCAGTGATGATTCTCGGAGCAATAGCTATCGGATCAGGGTCCATAGGAGGGCACGCCCTGGGATCGCTTGCCAGATCGGGGTCCATGGTCCATACGAGACAAGCCCCGGGACTACTAACGATTTTTGACGGACCCATACTCGCGTCTGCCGCCTTCTGGGTAGTCATACTTGTGTTTGGTTAACAGAAGAAATCGATAACGAAGCGGTAACCCAACAATGACCAACCTACCCCCCTGGGATTCACCCTCTTTCGATCTGGAACCTTGGGCACTGCACACCGGACCTTTCGTTCGCAGAGCATTTCTAAGGTCATGGTGGGAGCATTTCGGCACTGGTGAACGTATCCATATTCTCGATGACGGCGCAACCCTCATTCCACTTCGACACACCGGATACGAACTCAGCTTCATGGGAGAACCAGATCTCACGGACTATCACAGTCCGCTCGGTAGCGAAGCCACAGAACTACTAACGGATTTTCTACGTGGACCCGAAGCACCGGATCAGGTGCACTTCGACAGCATGCCCATCGAGGCTGCGACACCGCTGTCAAAAGGGCTTCAAAATGCTGGCTATCAAGGGGGCCCGGTTCCTCACCATTCCACTTCTGTTCTGGCGTTGCCCAACGAGTACGAAGAGTGGCTTTCCGGATTAGAACGGAAACAACGTCACGAGATTCGCCGCAAAACAAGGCGTTTTGAAGAATCGATCGGATCCATTCGTCTTGAACGCCACCAAGGACTGAGCGCCGTTCAAGATTTCGTCACACTTCATCGGAAATCTCCTGGTCGGAAGGGTCTGTTCATGACCGATATCATGGAAGCCTTCTTCGAGAGCCTCGCGAGCCAAGAAGCAGCCGTCGTCGATTTACTGTACGAACGCGATGAGCCGATCGCTGCAGCGTTTGGATTCGAAGAGCCCGATGTGTACTACCTCTACAACTCAGCATATGATCCGGAGCGCCGACATCTCTCTCCGGGAATTGTTCTCGTGACTTCACTCGTACAACAGGCGATACGCTCTGAAAAAAAGAGCATCGACTTCCTCAAAGGAGATGAACGGTACAAAACAAGATTCGGAGCATCACCTCGCATCCTTTACGAAATACGAGCCACCCAGAAAACAACAGCATGATTCGATCAGTTGCTCATCTATCCCTGCATACATCGCCACTTGCTCAGCCTGGTACCGGCTACGCAGGCGGGATGAATGTCTATGTACACGAACTTTCCAAGAAGATGGCTGAACGAAACATCGACGTTGTGGTTTTTACTCGGCGCACCCATCCAAACCAGACTGAAGTAGTACATCAGAAGCCCGGATATCGCATCGTCAATATTGACGCCGGACCTTCCGAAGAACTTCTTGTTGACTCTCTCTCGCATTATGTGAATAACTTCTCACGCGCCGTGGTCGACTGGACAGAAAAGAATACGGACGGCTTCGATGTTATTCACAGTCATTACTGGCTATCGGGTTGGAGTGGCATTCTGATAAAAGAAGCCTTAGGGACACCGCTTGTCCACTCATTCCACACTCTTGGTCGAGTGAAAGAGAACGTCAGGCGCCCCGGGGAACCTCCGGATACTCCAATTCGCAGCATCACGGAGGAACAAGTGCTGGCTAAATCAAACGCTGTTGTGACATCAACATCACGTGAAGCCGCCGACCTCGTACATCATTACGGAGCAAATCTGAAATATCTACACATCTCGCCTCCCGGTGTCGATCGCACTACGTTCAGCCCTGGGAACCGCCTGCGCTCTCGGAAACTGCTTGGACTCGGAGCAAAACCCATAGTGATGTACGCGGGACGAATCGAGGCCCACAAAGGTATCGACATTGCGGTCAACGCCTTGGCGAAACTTCCCGAAAGACTCATGATCGGACAAGGTCCGCCTCACTTGTACATAATCGGAGGACCGAGCGGAAAACGCGGTAATCACGAGCTTCAGCTGCTTCAAAATACTGCTCTCGAATTGGGAATCGCTGATCGAGTACAATTTTTACCTGCTCAGCCTCATTCTGTCCTCGCTGATTACTATCGTGCTGCGAACCTGCTCATCATGCCGTCGCGCGGAGAATCCTTTGGTCTCGTAGCAGTAGAAGCTCAGGCGTGCGGTCTACCGATCGTAGCCTCGGATGTGACCGGATTATGTCGCGCCATCGCAACAGAACGTTCAGGAATCATCGTCGACACTCTCGAACCTGCAGCGTTCGCAGATGCTGCTGTTTCACTGCTCGACAACCCGAAGCGAGCGAAACAGTACGAAAAACAAGCGATCAAAACGGCCTCTCGATTCTCATGGAACTCGACGGCTGAAACAATCCTTGATATCTACGGGTCGATCTCCTGAGTGCGAGACCAGTAATGATCGAAACACTGATGAAACAGACACGCCGATCGACACGAAGACTTGGATTTTTCGTGGATATGAACAAAAACCTGCAAAAAATGGGTCGGACTACTCGTGATTCAAGAAGTAAAGGAAGCTATCACCATACGGATCGATATTGACCAACAAATAGTGAGGGAAATGACCTTCAAGATGCTGCTCCATCTCAAATTTGCATCGCGCGAAAAATCACCCTGAAAAACTTGTAAACAAGTGCTGTGTACAAGGTCTTACAAAAAGCTGCAGTTTTGTGGACAAATCACTCCGCTGAATAGCAGTTAACCCCATTTGTACAGAGCTAGAAGAGGAAATTCACTCAAAATCGGGCAATATCGGCTTCTTGCATCACCGGACTTAGACTCGTAGATTTGAAGTCACGACAGGGCCCAAGGTGCTTGATCGATTAGACCTCGTTCGGGGAAGTGCGAGGGAAGATCGCCGGGTTCCTTGGGCCTTCGTCGATGCTTACGCGCTACCGTCCGATACGTGAACGGAAAACCCCTACTCACTGGATTATCGATGCCCCTGCCGTGGCGCGAGCTCGGATTCCCTGACCCGTTCGTCCTAGGGGGCACCACCATCACCCGAGGCAATCCCGCGTGGGAGTGGGATGCGAAACCTCCTAACCTTCCGATCGCCATCCTAAAAACACCAGAGGAACCGAGCCCAATGCAGGGTTGGGATATCGATCACGTAGTCCTGCTCGTAAACGACTTGGAACATACCATTACAACTCTCGAGTCTTCCGGCGTCGTAGCCAGCCTCAAGATGGCTGTGCAAGATCGACCGACGGCTTTCTTCCGAGTCGGACCAGTTCTAGAGGTCATCGAGTCCCCAGTACGATCCCCTGCATTGTACGGCGTAGCGCTGACAACGGAGGAACCGCTCGAAACAGTGATACTTCGATGGCGTTCCCTGGGTCGCGATGTGACCGATCCAAAGCCCGCGCTTCAGCCAGGCAGAAGAATCTTCACAGTACGTGATATTGAGGCTGGCCTTGCAGTGATGAACCCTGAACAGGCCGTAAAATAACTACCCAACAACGTCTCAGTCGATAGCTGACAGACCCCCTTCGCATGCTTGGAAAAATCCAAAACAGTCTGATCTTGAGACCTTCTACATATCTGCCGCAAGGAACCGCTGCTCGCAGTAAAGAACTTCGCTTTGCAGGAACCCGAGCCTTGACAAGTCCATTTCGTAATCCAAACAAGAAATGGCCG
>CAJWGC010000043.1 GCA_913031525.1 uncultured Acidimicrobiia bacterium
GAGAGCGAAGAAGTTTTTGGAACGCAGTATGTCTCTTCCGCTCATTTTTAAGCCGAGCTCTTCCTGCAATGGCGCGATCGTTTCTTTCACGGCCTTCTCGGTGAGTTCCTCCATGGGGGCTTCGAGAACGTGGTAGGGCTCTAGTGAACCATCTTCCAGAGGATTGGAGTCATAGTTTGCTTTTTCGAGGTTGCGTTCGTTGAAGGCATCTTTATTCAGAACGATTACGCCGCCATGGATCAGCTCGTGGATGTTTGACTTCAGTGCTGCTGGGTTCATCGCAACGAGCACATCGCAATAATCCCCTGGTGTGTAGATGTCCTGATCAGCGATATGAACCTGGAACATGGATACACCAGGCAGTGTCCCTTGCGGAGCTCGGATCTCGGCAGGGAAGCTAGGAAACGTGGCAAGATCGTTGCCGAAGAAGGCGGCGACATCAGTGAATCGAGTGCCTGCCAATTGCATCCCGTCACCCGAATCGCCGGCGAATCGAATAACCATCTGCTTGCGCTGCTGGGGTGTGACAACGGTCACTGAGTCTCCTTGGCCTTACGCGTCACAAAACCGGAATCGGGTCGCTGTTTTTGCGTACCAGGTTCCGGTCATTTGTTTGCCAGTTTATTCATTTTTTGCAGGGTCGTAGTCGATTTGTTCAGGTTGCCAGTAAGGAGGTTGCTGTGTCACGGTGAGGCCCTCCTTTTCCATAGCCATTCCGATTTCTAGAAGCCTTGTTTCAGACCACTCTTTTCCGATGAGCTGCACACTGGGTGGAGGTAGAGAAATCCCTGAGAGAGGCAGTGCAAGAGCTGGAAATCCGATGTGGTTAACCATGTTGGTGAACATGGATTTAGCTTTGGCGTAGGGAACTTTCTCGCCGAGAACGTCGACTTCCGTATTGCCAATCCGTTTTTGAAGAGAAGCCACTGTTGGAGTGGCAAGGACGTCGACCGTTTGGAACGCGCGCAGCGTTGCTGCACGTGTAGCTCTTCTCGACTCCAACGCCTTTAGGTATTGACCAGAGGTGACTTGCATGGCCATTTTTATTCGGTCTCGTACCTCGGGTCCGTATTGGTTCGGATCTTGTTGCCAGCGTTCGCGGTGCACATGGGCTGCTTCAAAATAGATGCCGTCTTGGATTAATTGTGACGGTCCAAGTTCCGGTATGTCGATGTGCAATACGTCGACTCCGGCCACCCTCAAAGCTTCGATCCAAGCATCAAACGCGATGCGCTGTTCTGGAACCACAGGTCGGCTTCCCCAGGGGTCCGGTATACCTATTGTGATGTTCTTGAGATCCGCAGGAGGACCGATCTTGTCTACTTTCCTAGGTACTGACCACGGATCCCTTGGATCATCGCCAGCGATTGCTTCATAGACCGCGGCTACATCTGTGACACTTCTCCCCAATGGTCCCACCGTGTCCAGAGGAGATGCCAATGGGAATACGCCTCGAAGAGGAACTCTTCCGTGAGTGACCTTGAGCCCGACAATCCCGCATAGGGCGGCTGGAACTCGGACAGACCCTCCAGTATCGGTGCCTAGAGAAACGGGTACCAGTCCTGCAGCAACCGCTGAAGCGGATCCTCCCGATGAGCCACCCGGAGAGCATCTGAGGTCCCAAGGATTGCGCACCGCACCATGCCAATGATTTTCGCTAGAGAATCCAAAGGCGAACTCATGCAGCCCGGTTCTCCCGACGATTACAGCTCCTGCTGCTTCTAATCGTGAGATGCATGTGGCGCTCCTGGAGGGGAAAACCGCCGGTTGACCTGATCCGTAGCTATTGGGCCACCCTTTGTGATCGATGATGTCCTTGATCGCGACCGGTACTCCCGCCAGGGAGCCGACTGTTTTGCCAGCAGCGATTTCTGCGTCGATTGCTGCCGCTGCGCGTAGAGCACGGTCGCGGTCGATATATGTGAATGCGTTGAGCGAATTTTGGGATGCTTCGCACCGACTTAGCGCATATTCGACATGGTCGACGGCCAGACTTTTTCTGGAGCGCACAGATGCGGCAATTTCACGCAATGAGCTGATTTCAGCCATGATTCCTAGGTATTAGATGGAGCGTCTTTTTCGTTGATGCTTTCACTGCCTCATCTGTCCAAGCCATTGGAACGCCGACACCGTTTCGCCATTTTTCGATCTGGTCGTCGTAGTGAGGGCTCAAGGGATTCCCGGATTGGCCACCTGGCAATGAGAATCTAGCGTCATCCCACGAGCCGATGTCGACCGCCATGCGTAGCGACGCTATTGCCGAAGGGTTGCCGAGAGGGTTTAGGGGAGGCGCGCCTGACTGAGAGACTGTAGTGAAGTCCCCACTCCACGGTATTGGTCCGAGATCGAACACTTTGTCCATCGGCTTGCGCGAACTGACGGCATGTTTGAGCACCAGGGGTCGTGCCTTCCCCCAGTTCCATAGATTTGAATCCGAACCGAGACGGGATCGAAGCAATCCTTCGGCTTCTTCGAGAGCTGAAATAATCACATGGTCCCAGTTATCGAACCATCCCTCTGGTCTATGTCGCAGGAGCTTGGCGAGATGGCTGGTGCGCTTGAAGGCGAACATCGAGTGCGCCATGAGGGCTTCGGGTACGGAGCTTTTTCCCAATGCTGCTTCGTGACTTTGAGGTGCGGCGACCTCGGCTACGCGGCGTTGCATGGCGGTGGCCCATAGAACGAACACCGAACCAGCAGCGCTATCGGTAGAGAGATTTCCGTCCCATTTACCGAGCAGGGCTCGTGCGGTTGTCGAATCGGCAGTGTGGGGGGCAGCAAGCAATGATCTTTTGAGGTCGTTCCAGGCGTGGGTTACGGTATCGAGTTGTGCCTGGAGTGTGGAAGACACACTCCAGTTGTTTCTGGTTCTGATCATTTCGATAATGCGCGCTAGGCGATATCCCTCGATCCAATCCACACCAAGGAAGGGTTTTTCAGACGAACTTGGTCGGGAGTTTGCTGAGGCCACGAATCCTGAATCTGGGTTAATCGACCACGGCATTTCTGAAAAAGGCACGTACTCATCTTCCCAACCTACGTCGTCACGCCAGGCAGGCAACGGCAAGGCACCACGTCCGGTCTTTCTCACCGGGGATTCTCCGGCTAGCTGCCACAAGATAGAGCCAGAGTCGTCGGCTGCTATCCAGTTAAGGCTGGGGCCACTGAATTCCGATAATTCTGATCGTAAGTCATCCACGGTTTGGGCTCTGCCCAGGCCAGAGAGCAGGCTTGCTCGTTGTGGTTTTAGCCATGTCGCGGCAATAGAGATAGCTGCTTGTTGATCAGAAAAGGCCGGCCCTACGATTGGCCCCAGAGGTGTTATCAGAACCCGTTCGGTAACGGTGTCACTGTTTCTGATTTCAATGATTTCGTCTACCACTTCGCACGGGACCAACAGATCGCCGCGTTGTGTACTGGCCCCATCGTCCCCGATCTTTTCGATGAACAAATCCGTGTTGTCGACTAGTCCCGCCGTTACACCCCATGCCACATGTCCGTTGTGGGCACTGGCGAAGAATGGAGTAGCGGCAAAAGAGGCTCCGGCCAGACCCCATTGTGGTGTTTTTAAGTGTGATAAATACCAATGGGGGGGAAGCGTTGGGGATAGGTGTGGGTCATTCGCTACGAGTGGCTGACCTGTCGATGTGAGGCTGCCTTGTAACGCCCAATTGTTGGAGGCTCCGCTTATTCCGATGACGTCACGTAATAGTTCGAGGTCGGCACGCAAGCTTTCGATCGGAGCACTGGTCGGAACTTTCAATGTGTCAGTGACAGGATGCCATTCCGGATAAACGGGATCGACGGCTTCGAGCGCACGTTCGCCGTCCTTCTCGAGAATTTCCAAGCGAGCAAGCTCAGAATCCCAGTTGGAGGCTAAAGCGAAGGACTCAAGTGCAAGTATGCCGATGATGTCGATAGCGGTGACTTGGGACGGTTTTCCCCGCAAGAGAGCGAACTCGTGGGAAAGGCGATCGAGCCCGAACTCTCGGCCATTGTTTATTCCCCGGGTGAATGCTTCGAGATTTGTTTGATCGCGTTCGTCGAAGAGGTCCCAAGTTGATGTGGCGGAACGAAGGAAACCGATCCGTCTCGAAAGTCGATCTAACTGAAGCGTCTCTTCTCCAACCAAAGCAGAGACGGTGCCGCGTACGACTCGCACCATGGATTCAACCTGAAAGGCTCTGTCTTGTCCCTGGCAGAATCCGAGGCCGTACCAAGCATCGGCATCGTTTGTCGCGGTCACGTGAGGAATTCCGTAACGATCGCGGTCGATTCGGATAGGTGCTGCGGATCCGGGGACTTCTAGAACGCCTTCAGTGGTTGGGAGGCGAGATCCCAGCAGAGTGCGGAATATCGCCAGTGCGGTTCTCGATCGCATTGTTGCAGGCTACGAGACCGAGGTTCGGAGGAGAAATTCTTAGATCAAATTCGTTAGATTCGGCCTAATGCTCTGAGAGGCCAGTAACGGGCAGCGATACGCCATCCGGCATGCGATGCTGGGATCGGCCCGAATAGTCGCGAGTCGGCTGTTGAACGTGCTCGTGCGTCTCCAAGAACGAAAACTTCGTTGGTACCGAGCTTCCATTCTCCGTCTGGAAGAGTTGGGCCATCAGCCCAAGGCTCGGCGAGTACGCGACCATCGATATGAACCTGGCCATTCGTAATGGTCACGCGTTCTCTTGAGAGGCCGACCACGCGTTTGACCAGATCTCGGTTCGGGTCGAGAGGATCCGGAATCACCACTATGGTGCCGCGTATTGGTGCACTTCGGATATGTCGCGCAAGGGTCCAATCCCCGGATGACAATGCTGGTTCCATTGATCCTTCGGCGATGGCATACCGTCGAATTCTTCCTCTCACTGCTGCAACTGCCAGTACGGCTAAGCCAAGAGATGCTGCCAGGGTTCCTCGTTTGGGTTTCATCGCTCTCTTTTTCGTTACAACGAGTGTACGGGCCCGAGTCTCAGATGTGGAGGAACAAGGACGATTGCTGACGTCGCGTGTAGGGTCTGATGCGGACTATTCCTATATCCACGGAGGTAATCGTGGGTCTCTTCAAACCCGGACGCGTGGCCTACGCGCATTGTGATCTGTTCTGCGGCGTCTATGACCCGGCTCAGGCCATGATCGAGGCTAAGTCTGTACTTAACACATGCACGAAGTATCACAGTTCAGATGACGAGGTCTTTCGCTCAAGGTGCGTTGCGATCAAAGAAGAACGAGCTGAACTTGTGAAACATCATCTCACGGTCTTGTGGTCAGATTTTTTTAAACCACATCACCTTGAGAAGTTTCCTAGCCTTCATGGTCTCTTTTGGGAGGCTATCAAGCAGGCGAGCGACGCTAAGAAATCGATGGATCCCGATGTGTCGCAGCGCCTTATCGACCTAATCGGCGAGATTTCCGATGTGTTTTGGCAGACGGAAGAGTCGAAAGGGGCTGGTGTTTATCCGCCGTCTTGATCTTGAATCCAAGATCAAGACTAGAAGTTTCGAGCCTTAGACCTCAGATTATCGTCCCGCGGGTGTTTCATTGGTTGCTTCGGTTCGTGACTGGATTCGCCACATCAGAGTGGTGGCAACGAGAGCAGTGATTGCAAAAGCTAACACTCCGATGATGAGGGACAAAAGAGCAGAAATGAATGATTCTCCCAAGAAGTGAGTTGTAGCTCGAGCGAGGGAATAGGCACCGAACCCTCCCAAGATGGAGGGAACTACAGCACGTCCAGCTGTGTCGAGCACAGTTCCAAGGCGACCGCGATTGAGTGGTTGGCGATACCACAAAATTGCCAGCGCAATGGTGTAGATACTTAAGGCAAGAACTCCGGATACGGCAACTCCCGGCAGGCCGTGACTGAGTTGGAGTCGCCAGTAGATGGGGATTGCGAGGATGGTTGTTCCGGTTCCAACCAAGACCGGTGTCCACATATTTCTGCTGGCGTAGAAGGCTCTTGTAATCACCTGGAGCCCTCCCCACAATGGAACTGCAAAGGCGAAGAAAAATAGAGCTGAGGCTGTGGCTGTGGTATCCACCGGAGTGAAGTGAAAGCGCTGGAATAGAACTTGTATTGCTGGCTGGCTTAGCGCAGCAAGCAGTGCCGCGGCTCCGATGCTGAGAGCAAGAACCCACCGCAGTGCTTTGTCTACGGTGGCCGCCATTTCGGTGTGACGACCAGCGGCAAATAGCCTGGCGAGGAATGGATAAGCAGCGACTCCAGCGGCTTGGGCAATCACCCCCACAGGTACGAGCATGGTGCGTCTGGCGTATTGCAATTGGGTCTGAGCACCGTCGCCCACGAGATCGCCAAAGATACTCATGAACGATTCGTCGAGCATGACGATCGATTGTCCGATCATCAACGGTAAAGCGATGACAACGTATTCACGTAGTGCCGGATGTTTCCACTTCCCCGTAAAATTCAGACGCATACCAACACGTTGTGCGCCCCACCACTGCAAGGCGAAGTTGCCGACGAAAGCTCCGATCACTGCGCCCCAAATGAAACCTTCCGGATCTGGATGGCCTGTCACGAGAGCAAACGCGATGCCGCCGATGATCATCGAAAGGTTGTAGATAATTGGAGCAAGGGTGGGGATTAAGAATTGGCCCTTGGCGTACTGCACGGATGAGAAGAGCGCGCCGAGAACGAAAAAAATCTGGGCTGGCATAGCTATCCGAGTAAGGCGAACGGTTATGTCGATCTGCTCCTCCGTGAATTCGGGGTAGATCGCTTCTATTACGCCAGGTGCAAAGTTCCATCCGATGATTAGAAGACCGATTGCGCCTGCGGTGATTGGTTTGAGGATCGCTGACAGCGCTTGCCATCCTTCGGCCTCGCTGCCGCGGGCGAGGTAGCGACTGAAGATCGGGATGAAAGTTATCGATAGAAAGCCTCCGGCCAACAGGTAATTCAAGAAGTCTGGAATGCGGAATGCTGCGACGTATTGGTCAGTGACCGCGTCAGCGCCAAGCATCCCCGCAAAGATCATCTCCCGTACTTGGCCTAGGATTCTCGAGAGCAATACGCCGCCTGAAACGATCAGTGCCGCGATCCCCATCCGCTTCTTCCAAGAGTTCGATGTGCCGTTAATCACGTGGTGAAGGTAGCGGCGAATCTGTTTTTCTCATCGACAATCGCTTCTTAGATCAAGTCCCTGTTTCTCATCCTCCAAGCTAGAAAGGCAGTTGCTGTTGCGAGCACAATGAGCGCTTGGACTAGAGCGGTGCCGGCACTTGGTGTGAGGTTTCCTATCACCCACTCCTTTCCCTCACCGAGTGAATTGACAATGTGGGTCTGATCCGGAGCGAGGTCTATGAAAGCCGCATAGCCGAGACGCCACGGAGAAGTCGCTTTCAGCGTGTCAAGCGCCCCGACGCTGGCGGTTTCCCAAATGAATATGAACACGAGTCCGATAATCGTGGAGCGTTCTGTTATATATCCGAGAGGAACGAAAACACCGGTATAGATAGCTGTCGCGACGACAGCGCCCAAGACCATCGGCATCAGAAAATTCCAGTCGCTGTTTTGACTTCCGTAGACGGATGAGATTGCAAAAGCGCCAATAATGTTGAAGATAAGAGCCGCCAACAATGCGGCCATTATTTTGGATCCAACGATTGTGCTTCGATGAATCGGTCGGACGGCCAAGAAAGAGAGGGTCTTGTCTTTTCTTTCGTCTCCGAGGGCGGAAGAAGCCAAGATGAGTGTGATGATCGGAATCACGATATGGAAGAGACCGACGCCGATGCCGAGGTAACTCTCGAAGAAAGAATCGTCGGTCTGGTGGTTTCCTGATGCGAGTAATACTGCTGCAGGGAGGAGTGCTCCGATTCCGAAGAAAACTGTTCGCTTTATCCCTAACAACTGTCGAAGTGTTGCTCCAACGATTGCGTTCGCGTGTCTCATTTTCGACGTACCAGGTAACGGAAGACACTCTCGAGGGATTCGTCCTCAGGGATGAATTCTTTGACGCGAGCGTCCAAGGCGCGCGCCAATTGAGGAAGAGCTATTCCGAGATTCGAGAGGTCTGAGGTCTCAGCGAGTATGACGTCTCCCGATATGGAGGCGCCGTCAATGATCTGGTGCTTCATCAGAGACGCGGCAAGTCGTCTTGCCTGATTCGAGTTAATCTTTACTCGATATGGGATATCCGTCATGGCTCTGCGAATTGCGCTGATATCACCCTCAGCAGCCAGTTTTCCGTCCACCATGGCGATGACGTAGTCCGTCATTCGCTCAACCTCCTGGAGGATATGTGTGGAGACCACGACAGTACGTCCCTCGTTCGCTAATCGACGAAAAAGAGAAATGAGATGTGCACGTTGGACGGGGTCGGTTCCGTTGAGAGGCTCGTCGAGTATCAAGATACTGGCATCGGTGAC
>CAJWGC010000044.1 GCA_913031525.1 uncultured Acidimicrobiia bacterium
AGTGGTAATCCTCAATGACCGGATTCGAGAGCAGCCGTTCGCACATTTCGGACACCTGGGCATGCGCCGCGACAGCGTTATCGATTTCTATTTCGAGCACGATGGTACGTCCGAAATGGACCTCACTGACATCTTCATAACCGAGATCTGTTAGCGCACGTGCGGTCGTTAAGCCTTCTGGATCAGCCAAGCCTTCTTTGCGGCGTATTGACACGACGACTTTCATTCTGGCGAAATTCGTTTCGCCTGCCCGGCCTGTCTCACTTCACTGGCCTAGGTAGTTACTGAAGGAGCTTTCGGTGAGGCGTTCGAAAATGTCGACATAACGTCGTCGGGTATCGTCAACGATCGATTTAGGCAGGGGTGGAGCTGGAGGAGTCTTGTCCCAGTCCTGTGTCTCTAGCCAGTCCCGAACCGGCTGTTTGTCGTAAGAAGGAATTGTAGATCCGAGTTGCCATTGATCGGCTGGCCAATAACGGGAGGAGTCTGGCGTCAAAACTTCATCGATCAGTATTACGTCGTCGCCAACTAGCCCAAATTCAAACTTGGTGTCGGCAAGAATCGCTCCTCGTTCAGCAGCATACGCATTGCCATTCGTATAAAGAGAGATGCTAAGGCTCCGGAGTTCTTCATAGAGGGTATCTCCTACCAGCTTCCGAGCGTCGTTTTCAGTCAGGTTCTCATCGTGACCAGTCTCGGCTTTGGTGGCCGGAGTGAAGATCGGCTCGGTTAGTTTCTCGGCAAGTTGCAGACCGGCGGGGAGGTGTTCTGTGGTAGGGCCGCCGCCTGATGAGTATTCCTTCCATGATGATCCATATAAATAGCCGCGTACTACGCATTCCATCGGGATCACTTCAGCACGACGGACGAGCATCATTCTCCCGGCAACCTCACGCTGTTCGGTCTTGTCAAGACCCGGTATATCGGAAGGATCAGAAGATATGAGATGGTTGGGGCAGTCGAGCAAATCGAACCAGTGCAGTGAGATTCCGGTAAGGACGCGACCTTTATCTGGTATTGGCTGATCGAGTACTACGTCGAAAGCAGAGATCCGGTCGGAAGCAACGATTAACAATGTGTACGGGTCGACCTGATAGATATCCCGAACCTTTCCAGCACCGATCTGGGTCAACGACTGCATGGTGGTGATGGTAGTGGTAGAAAAATCGCGTGAAATTCTAGAGGTCTTATCTTGGCAAGATTTCTCGTGGCCCAGGTGCGCGTTCTTTTGATGCCGAGAGTGGCCTTGATCATCCTTTGATGCTTGTTGGTGGTGAGGCGCGCGTGCCAGAAAGGCATGCGGTGCTCAGTAATGTTCGTAACTGACAACTTCCTCTCGACTTTTACGTCCACCCCCACTGGAGGGCAAAGATACGGTATGGCCAGTGGGATATCCGAGAGCGATTGCATATCGTACCGAAGCGCTTTCAGGTAGCCCGAGTACTTCGGCTGCTTTGTCTCCATCGTGAAGTGTTACCGGGCACGACACGACACCGATTGCATCTGCCGCGAGCATGATGTTTTGCGCTGCTCGACCCACATCAAACTCGTAGCCATTGGCTAGATTGACGATGGCTATAGCGCAAGGTGCCTGCTGGGCCGGAACGGCCCATTCGCCAGCGCTGGTGAGTCTGTCTTTCTGCTTTTGGTCTCTTATGACCACGAATTTCCAGTTCTGCTTGTTTTTGGCCGAGCCCGTCCAACGAGCTGCTTCCAGAATCGCATCGAGGTCTTCTTCAGAAAGTGGTTCGTCGCGATAAGTTCGGATGGATCGGAGTTTCAATATGCGCTGATAGGTAGTGAGATCGTTCATACTGCCGAGAGTAGCTGAGCTTTTGCCCCCTTTGGGTTTTGGTGATGGACGGCACGCTAATTCCAAACGAGAGAGTCCTCGGATTCCAGCCGATTCAACAGATCGCGTGTATCGGAAATTTCTTTTGTAGCGATTCGATCCTGAACGATCGATTTTTGATGTTGTTCAAGATGCCTAGGTTTCTGAGTCTTTCGCTGGACATATTGAATTCAGTACGGTGGCGTAATCTGACGAAGTATTGACATCCCTTGGCTTGGATTGATCCAAAGGAATCTCAATTACCTTGGAGCGATGTTCTTCTAGAAGCCATCGCCAAATAGGTTTGGCTCCTGTTAGGGCAGTCACCATGGAGATGGCTTCAGCAGATAGTACAAATGGATGCCCGACGTCTCCTCGATATGAAGCCACCGCGGCGAAAGGTTGGCTCTGGCGCCATGTGTCACACATCATCTCGATGGCCGACACCTCGATCTCGGGCATATCTCCTAACAGCAGCATGACGGCGTCCACCGTCCCTAAAGCTTTGCAACCGGCTCGAAGTGATTCAAGATTTCCTTCCTTATATCCAGCATTGAAGGAGAATCGTGCGCGTTGAGGATTGACAGCCGTTTCTACCAGTGAAGCTTGATGGCCTGTTACGACGACGATTGGGTTGAGGGTAGTTTTCTCGGCGGTAGCCACAATATGGCTGAGGATGGTCGAATTTCCTAGTGGTAGCAGTACTTTCGATAGGGTGCTTCCCATCCGTGTCGATAGTCCAGCGGCAAGTATTACTCCAGCGATTGTGGGGCATGCCGGATCGCTTATAGAGTTTTTCATCCGAGAGTGATTTTCGGAGATAGCGTCGACATGCAAACTGAGGAGCGGTCGCTGGCGATTTGTATCGCTTCGACCGTAACAGAAATCAATCGATCAGGCTGCTCGATGCGATGTCCTTCTATGTATTCCATATCTGGAAAGCTATCAGAATTTTCCACGAGGAATTTGTGGACAGTTTGCAAGCTGCCGTTCTTCCAGAAACCAGATACAACTAGTGGTATGGGTACCTTTTTTATAGGGCCGAGCGGTCAAGAGCGTGCGTGGGATGGGCGGGTCAAGGAATCAAAACAAGCTTGCCGGTGGTGCGGCGTGATTCGAGATCCTCGTGAGCTTGCCGAGCATCTTTGAGTCGATAGCGGTGGCCAATCTGAATGTCGATATGGCCTTCCTGCATCAACGTGAGTACATCGTTGAATCTTCGTTCCAATGCTTTTTCATTAGCGATGAAAGATGTCAACGTCGGTCGTGTGATGTACAGCGATCCTTCAGTGGCAAGGCGTCCTAGATCGAATGGCGGGACAACTCCGCTCGACTGGCCGAACAGGACCATGGTGCCAGTCGGACGTAAGAGAGTGAGTCCCTTGTCGAAGGTCGCTGCGCCAACTCCGTCGTATACGGCGGCAAGAGCTCGCTTTCCGACAACTTGCTCGATCGCTTGGGTGAAGTCGTCCTTAACGTAGTTGATGATGTGATCTGCGCCGGCAGTATGGGCTAATGCAGCTTTCTCCTTTGTAGAGACGGTCGTGAAAACTGTGGCGCCGATTTGTTTAGCCATTTGAATGAGAATGCGTCCGACTCCTCCGGCCCCGGCATGGATCAAGCAGAGGTCGTTCGCTTGCAGCGCGTATGCGTCGTGGCACAAATAATGGGCTGTCATTCCTTGGAGCAAAGTAGCTGCGGCGAGTTCTCCGGATAAACCCTCTGGTATCGATACTGCTCGCTTTGCGTCAACGACGGCCTGTTCCGCGTATGAACCCGAGAGGTCTACTGATGCCACTAGATCTCCCACTGAGAATTTCGTTACTCCTGGGCCAACATCGCGAACGATGCCGGCCCCCTCTCCTCCGGGAACAAATGGAAGTTCCTTCTCGTATATGCCGCTGCGGTGATAGATCTCCAGGTAGTTGACGCCTGCTGCGACAATGTCGATTAGTAGCTGGCCTTCGGCGGGCTCCGGGGTTTGGATCTTTTTCCATTCGAGAACCTCAGAACCGCCAACGCGCTTAACGGTTATAGCAAACAACTGATTGCCTGTTGCTCTGGTAGTACTACCGAGGTATTTGCGTGAAAATTTTGATGGTGGGAATTTTCAAGCGAAAAAGCGAACGGCTCGTTCGAATAGATCGATCGATGCAGATCCAAATTCATTCCTGTGGCGCTCCGTGATCTCCGAGACTTCGGTATTTCTCGGCGAATCGAATGTATTCAGTAACGCCATCCTGTTGGCGCTCGATTTCTTCTGCTGTGAGATCGCGAACCGGTCTTGCTGGAGTTCCAATGCCGAGAGTCCACGGAGGTAGTGCCTTGCCTTCCGGCAAAACACTACCGGCTGCTAACCAAGCCCCCTCTCCGATAACGGAGCGATTCAAAGCAAGAGCCCCAATTCCGATCATGCAGTCGTCGCCAACTTCTGCCCCGTGCACGACGGCTGCGTGACCAACCGTTACTCGCTGTCCGAGGGTGCAGGGAATTCCGGCGTCAGCGTGCAGGACCACATTGTCTTGGATATTCGTCATTGCACCGATCGTGATTCGATCTAGTTCGGCTCTCATCACGGCTCCAAACATGATGACTGCTCGAGGCCCAATACTGACCGCGCCGCGGATGATTGCGGTTTTCGCGACGAAAGCGCTCGAATCAATGTGCGTGTCACCAGATTGGAATATTGACATTAATTTGCCACCACTCTTATATCGTTTTCCGCCACAAGACACTTGGAACCTAGCTGCTGATATCGAGATCTAAACCGATACCATTATTTCGGCTAGTTTCATTGTCAGTGTCTCAATACTCGGACCGCCCGCAATTCGATCTTTCTGCCATCTACCGCGAGACGCGTTTGCGATTGCTTGACTTGGCCCCGGCTTTAAGCGATAAACAGTTGTCTACGGTTACGCCAACATGTCCAGATTGGACGGTCAAGGATGTCTTTGCCCACTTGACAGGACTTGCTTCAGAGGTCACAAGAGGTCGACTGGAAGAGCTAGGTAGCTCGGAGCGTACAGCGGCCCAGGTCAATTCACGGAAGGACTTCACGATCGAGAAGGTATGTGAAGAATGGCGTTTTCTTGGAGATTCGGTAGATGAGCTAATTGTTGAAGCTCGACGCGCTCTCACACCTTTGGTGGTCGACGCGTGGACTCATGAACAAGATCTTTCCAACGCGGCGGGTGTTCAATCCGGACGAGAAGGATCCGGACTGTTTCTTACTATGAACGTAGTGTGGAGGCTCAAAGGAAAGATACGCCAAGCAGGAATTCCTTCGCTTCGCGTGATATCGGGACGGGTGGATTGGGTGATTGGCGACACGGATCCTGCTGCTGTACTGCGGCTGTCCGAATATGAGATGGCGCGCGCTTTTATGGCCCGTCGCAGTATCGACCAGTTACGCTCCTACAGCTGGGAAGGGGATCCAGAACCGTATTTGCCACTCATTCCTTACTTTGAACCACCTCTTTACGAGATTGTCGAGTGAAGAGCAAACTCCCACCTGTGAGACATCAGCGGGCGTGTTCGGGATGTTGAGTAACACGTGAAATATGTCCATCGCAACCTTTCTATTCAAGTCTTTGTTCGAAGGCAGTGATCCTTTCGCGTTACGTTGCGCGGATGATGAACGACCTCGGCGTAAAATTGCATCAGGATTGCGTTTAGCACTGATTTATTAGCGTCGTGCTTGGCGACAACGGAGTGTCATGCCTATAGAACTTGAGAACAGAGACAGCACATACCTGTTAATCATGCGAGACGGTGAGAATCGGATCAACCGATCGTGGCTAAATGATATGAATACTGCCTTAGACGAGATTGAAGAAGATCAGGCTGCTGTTGGTTTGGTAACGACAGGAGATGAGAAGTTTTTTTCGAACGGCCTTGATATTGACTGGATGATGTCAGCCGATACTGAACCTATATCCGATTTCGTCGCAGACGTCGAGCGTTTTTTCGCTCGGCTTCTCGAGTTTCCGGTTCTTACCGTCGCGGCCTGCAACGGTCATACCTTTGCTGCTGGCGCGATGCTCGCGTTATGTCACGATTTGCGGGTTATGCGAGGAGATCGCGGTTTCTTTTGTCTGCCCGAAATCGATATCAAGATCCCCTTTACTTTTGGTATGGACGCTCTCGTTCGGAGCAAGCTTTCGCCACAGACGGCGCATGAATCGATGGTTACTGGTCGACGTTATGGTGGGTTTGAAGCAGCGGATCGGCAAATCATTGATGAAGCTGTTAGGGCAGAGAAAGTCGTGGAACGGTCGCTCGAACTCGCAGCGATAGCGGGCGGTAAGGATCGATCAGTCATGGCGACGATCAAACGCCGGAGCTATAGGAAGGTGATCGATCTCTTAGCTAACTCATCGGGCACCGTACCGATGGGATCGTGATTTTTTGGTACGTTCCGGTTACATCCAACAAGATTTTGATTTTACGCAAGCATGTTGAGGAAGATCGTATGGCGATGCAATAGATGCGCACCCGTTTATTGCTGATTGTGAGTGTAAGGAGAAGACAGTTCTAGCTTCGCAGTTCGAAAAGTTCGTAGTAAAAGGTTATTACTCGGGTTCCTTTATGGAGATCGCTTTTATCCGACATTCGAATGCTTCAACTGGCGTTTTATCAGTGGGATTTCGAAGGTCTATATTCTCCTATATTCGAATCGAGAAAAGATCGGCGCTGATTTCATATAATTGGAGTGTGATCTCGTCGAAGAGGTTCCGTGTATCTGCGTAGGCAAGGCGAAAGCGAGTGACGATGCCGTATCGTGCCGAGTACATTTGGATCGACGGCCAGAAGCCGACTTCAAAATTGCGGTCAAAGACCAAGATTGTGCTAGATGGCGAAGACCCACCTATTTGGGGTTTTGATGGTTCGAGTACCGAACAAGCACCTGGTAGCGATTCCGACTGTGTCCTGAATCCCGTTTTTGTAAAGCCTGACCCGATTCGCGGAGGCAATGATGTGTTGGTTATGTGCGAGGTCCTCGATACTGATCTCACACCACATGAGTCGAATACACGAGCTGCTTGTGCCGCTGCGGCAGAGAAGTACGCTGATCACGATCCCTGGTTCGGGCTTGAGCAGGAGTACACGTTTTTCAAGGATGGTCGTCCACATGGTTGGCCGATTGGTGGGTTCCCTGCACCGCAGGGCGGTTACTACTGTGGCGTCGGCGCTGATGAGATTTGGGGACGCGATGTCGTTGAGGCCCATACCGAACACTGTATGAACGCTGGGCTCGACATTTCTGGGACCAACGCCGAAGTCATGATTGGTCAGTGGGAGTTCCAGATTGGTCCCGTGGGGCCGGTCGAGTTGGGAGATCAGGTTTGGATGGCTCGCTGGTTGCTTTATCGCACGGCAGAGGACTTTGATATCTCTGCTCATCTGATGCCGAAGCCAGTGCAGGGAGATTGGAACGGAGCTGGAGCACACACCAACTTTTCCACTAATGGAACTAGAGATAACTACGACGCGGTGATCACTGCGTGCGAAGCATTGCGTCGAGCGCATGATGATCACATCACGCATTACGGCGCCGGTATCGAAGAGCGGCTTACCGGTCTTCACGAAACAGCGCCATGGACCGAATTTAGCTATGGCGTGTCAGATCGGGGTGCTTCGGTTCGTATTCCATGGCAGGTCCATCGTGAAGGTAAGGGCTATATCGAGGATCGACGGCCCAATGCCAACGTAGATCCCTATGTAGTTACTCGATTAATTACCGAGACAGTCTGCAGTGCTCTCGAGTCTTAGTGTTTTCTTTTCCGCGCTGATAGGACATAGCGATCTTTTTCATCGGAAAACAGTCTTCGCCTCTTTTCTTGCGGGCGCAGTTGGCAGTTAGGAACTCGTTACAGCTTTGGCGTTTGTTACTGCCAAACTGAGATCCGCGACAGCGGTGGCGAGATCAGCCAACGCGGCACGTCGGATTTGACCGGTGTCTGGAGCTTGTAATCCTCTTACCATGTCTTTGGACGCTAGAACCATGGCACCGGCGGCTTCTTCCGCTGGCTGCCATGCTTCTACAAGTGCATCGGGTACCGATGTTGAAGAGACACCTTCAGAGAAAGCTTCCGTTCGATCGGCGAGATCACGCAACGAATTTATTGCGAGCGTGAAGTTACGTAGTTCTTCCCAAGTGTCATTGATCCCTTGAGCTTCGAGAAGGAGCTCATTAGCCGCGGCCTCAACGGTGTCAGCAGCAAGTACGAATTGGGCGATTTCGGGAGGGATAGTTGTAGTGGTTGTGGTGGTCGTTGTCGCGGAAGCTTCAGTTGTCGTCGTGGAATCGGCCGGTTCGGTCGTTGCCGCGGTGGACAGATCGTCGGTGGTTGCATCGTATGACGGGGAAAGTGCGTTTACGAAAACCCACGTGAAAGCGACGATGCCAGAGACGACAAGAGGAAGTATCCCA
>CAJWGC010000045.1 GCA_913031525.1 uncultured Acidimicrobiia bacterium
GCCGTATACAGGAACCACTGGGCAATGAAGACAACGATGCCGGCATCCTCGTGTGGCCTCGGTGTACCCAACTTTGCGACTGGTCTGCCCGGACAAGAGTGCGGCGTATTTTTCTGGCGGAAGAAGGCCAACCCGGTCAGGTGTAATAAATCGCGGTCTCTCTAGAGATTCCATCGGACCTTGATTGTTCTGCCCCTCTTTGTCGGTAATCAGATCTCGATAGATACCTACTAATGCATGTTCGAATTCAGGGCCCACTATTTGGTCAACGCCTTTTGATCGAAGAAATTTTTCATTCATTGGCGCATAGAGGCCATAGAAACAAATCTCTGCGCGGGGATTGAGATCTTGTACTCGTTCGAGCACTGGCAAAGCAAGTCGCGTAGCAGTATGCATCGGAACATAAAAAGCGATCAGGTCTGCTCGACGTGCTGATTCGGCTTCGAAATGGGAAACGGCGAGATCCTGCATTAAGACATCTGCACCGGCTTCTCGCAGCCAAGCTGCAGCTGAGGCAAGCCCAAAAGGTTGGCGGCCCATCTCGTAAGTGGAAATCAGTACAACGCTGCCCAGGGTCTACCCTTCCAGATCCACAGAGACCTCAGCGTACTGGTACCAGCTAGATAGGACTACTTCCACCTCGCTCAACCAGATTACCGGTGCACCGCGCTCGTTTTCGCAAATTTTACCCTCGCAACGTAGTCGGAATTATTGATCTCAAAAAAGTACATCATCTCTTCTTGCATCTGCTAAACAGATCGAGAGCAGCTACGGTTGGAGAATAAATCCGGACTTAACGTTCGTGGCGTCACGAAAAATAGAGACCTGAATGAGGAAAGAAACCAAAGAATTCAAATGGCGAGGACGACTAGGCCCTATGGGTCTGGCTGTCTCAGAGGACACCTTCGTTCCTTCAACGATCTCGGTCCTGCTAGCGGATGCGTTAGAGATCAAAAAAGACGACGTTGTCGTCGACGTTGGTTGCGGATCCGGTGTGCTCTCAATAATCGCGGCCAAACTCGGAGCATCCAAAGTCTACGGTATCGATGCCGCCTCCGACGTGGTTGAGATTGCAACGGAAAACGCAGTCCGTCACGGAGTTGAAAAAATCACAACCTTCTTCCAAGGGGATCTTTTTGCGCCACTTCCGGACGGTGTCGAAGCCGACGTCATCATCGGTGATGTGTCTGGTATCCCAGATCTACTAGCGGACAAGAGCGGCTGGTTTCCCAGTCGACGCGGGGGTGGGCCAAGGGGATCGGAATTGCCTATTCGCATGCTCGAGGGAGTCCAGGACGTATTGCGGCGCGGTGGCCAGTTCTTGCTACCAACCGGAACGCTACAAGATGAAGCAGCCATTCTTGCTAAGGCACGCTGCGTTTTCTCAAAGCTGAATCAAGTAGGCGAACGGACGATTCCGTTGCCGACAGCACTTTCACAGAGTGCTGAAGTACTGCAACTCGTCAAAGACCGGGTAATCGAACTACGTGAACGCGGCTCTCGCAAGCTGTGGACGGCCAAGGTGTGGGTCGGTTCGCTGGCTTAATACCTTTTAGCTGCGACGACGTCGATTCATCTGATCCATCAACAACCAGACGAACAAGCTCAATGCGATACTTCCGATAATGCTGATCCGAAGACGCAATACGAAACGCAGCACGAGCAAGACCGCTAAAAACACGATTAAGCCTTGAGCACTCCGAATGCTTACTCCTCGTCTGACTTCCGCTACCGCGACACTAACGCTGAAAACTCATTTGACTGCTACGGATCTATTGGCTTGTGACAGATAAAAGACTGCAGAGTTCACTTATCCCACTTGTGGATTTCGCATTGCTTTGACGAACACAGATCTGGATTAAGCGGCAAGCCTCTCCGCGGCCTCTTCCCACGAATCGCCCAGTCTCCCAATTATATTGAAGGGAAGGCCATCATCGCTGAACACCACCGCCATGCAGTAGTAACTCCGCGATCCGTGCTCCCAGAATGTGAACATGTCCGTGTACTCAAACATCTGAACAGATCCAGGGCCGTCTCCTAATTCGAAGCTCTCGAGCGCATCGCGACAATTTCCGGAGATTTCCTGTTCGAGATCACGCGTCTCTGGCGGTGATACTCCGGGATCACTCGAGACCTCGAACATGGCAATGATCTCTCGATCATGAGGATCGTCGCAGGCCACAGGTAAGAGCTTTGACAAGCACATTCCAACTTCATAAACAACCCTATATGCCTCATCTCTTCCATCGATTCGCTCTGTCAAGATGCTTGGTCCCTCGGCGCCTTCGAAACTGACTACACATGCAAGATAACGACTGCCTTTAGCCCACTCCTCATCATCTGGCAGATAGCGGATCAACGAAAACACCGTTTCTAGTTCGGTCGCACCAGCGAATTCCACGAAGGCCTCAGCACAAATAGCCTGCGACCGAGCGTTCAGATCGTTCGGAAATTTGGCGTTGAGACTTTCAGAAAGCGTCTCGCTATGAATGACTTCGTAGAGGTGTGGATGCCCACAATGATGAATCCCCTGCGTGCCAAATGGAGCGTACGGAGTATGCAATGCAAAATCGTCAACGGATCCAAGGCAATCTCCATATTTCCATAGATACGGACCAGGGGCACTGAGGAGCGCAGACATGATGCGGGAACTCAGTTCACGAGGCCCAACAACGATGTAAAGGTAAGCCTCATCGTTATATAGATGCCATTTTCGATTGTTGATCGTGACCCTGAACATCTTTTTGCCAGAGACAGTGACCCGACGTGGAACAGAGGCTGACAGAAAAGAGGCTATCTCCTCGGCCACAAACGGAGCTCCGCGAAATTCACCACCTGTGGCAACAGAAACAACGATTGCTGCATCATCATCTTCTCTCTCTCCGGCACGAGTGACCGCAACTCCACCGAGAAGATCTTGACGAATCCCAGCAATAGTCTCGAGGATAGGGTCGACTTCCTCGTCTGTCGGATCGGTCATCGTGAAGTCGTATAGCCTGGCGAACACAGCAGAAGCAGCATCGTCTGGCTCTACGGAGTATCTACCGAGAATCGACGATCTATCGAAAGCCGTAGCCACAGACTTCTCTTGCCGATTCATCGTGCGAATGATCTTCGTCTCTAGAGATAACTTCCTGACCTGCCCTTCATCGTCATAGACACCGAAGTCAACCACATAGGTGAGAGTGCTCTGCAAACTTTCGACAGCATGATCTATAGGATCAAACCTCATTGAGCCCTGCAACTCTGCAACTCGCAACGTTGCCACATCATCTAGATCCAACGATTCGAACTGGTTGAGAGTGTTAGCCGGAAGAAGCCCTGACATCATCTGAAGAGCAATGATCGAATCGATATTGCGCGGCGTAGTAGAAACTGAGCCAGCAAAAAAAACAACAAACACCGTCTGCCCTGAAGGCAACACCTCTTCATCGACGATAGAAGCATCTATACGCACAAAAGCAGTCCCAGATGTAGCGCCCTCCCATTTCCACCCGTCGCCCACATCAACCGCATTAGACGCGAGGGGCGGACCGAGAATTGCTGCTGAAAGTAACGGGTCGGGCTCTCGCAGGAAGAACCCCGGAACACCGCTATGAACGTCATCAAACACTACTGCCATTTCATCGACAATCAGCGAGGGAGTATCTGGCACCCAATCAAGTAGTTCACTTCGGTCTAAACCAATTATCTCGCTGCCCCCCTCGGACTGAGTGATGATCTGACCTGCTCTAGGACTGAACTCTTCAACAATTTCAGCCTCATTGTTCGTAGCATCAAGAGCGAGTAGCCGCTGCCGCCCTTCTATGTTGATGGCCCTAGAACCGATTAAACCATCTGCATTGAGAACTACCGGAGCGATGTCGCCGTTCCAACGCAGGATCATTTCGATGCTCCCATCGAAAATATCGATGTTGCCATCGTCAATATCGAGACGAAGTACTTGCGCATCAAGTTGCGGCAGTGTTGGCGAAGAGTCATATGTAGCAAAAGGAATAGGATCGGTTTCTGCAGTGGGCAACGAAACAGTGGGCTCGGGTACAGTCGAACTGACGATGTCCGTAGTCGTATCGGTCGCAGTGGTAGATACAGAAGTGCCTGTCGATTCGAAAGCAGAATCGTTATCGCTACAGCCTGAAGCGAAAATCGTCATACTGAGCAAAGCAGTGAAAACTAGAAATCGTGAGATGGCAGACACGGAGACTTCCCTTCCGATCGCGGCAAACTACCAGGACCGAGGCTCGCGCGAGAACGGTGGTTCAAATTTCGATTTCTCCCAATACGACAGTCACAGAGATCGTCTCATCATCGCGGAATATCTCGAGTTCAATGATGTCGCCGGGGCGGCGTTTTATTACTCTGGCACGCAATGCTTCGCTACCGATGATGAGACGATCATCAGCCCGCACCACAAGATCGCCCTCTTCAAGCCCTGCCTCATCAGCTGGTGATCCCGAGACGACAGCCTCGATCAGAGCGCCAGCCATATCGCGATCGATTGGTCGCACCTGAACACCCAAGAACGCGAGCCTAACGTCCTGCCCCGCGACCAGCTGTTCCGCAACCAACTCAGCGAGTTCGATTGCGATAGCAAAGCCAACGCCCTCATTGCCTCCCCCGAAAGTCATTATCTGATCGTTAATCCCAATGACTCGTCCATCTGTATCGACTAGGGGACCACCCGAGTTCCCAGGATTGATGGCGGCATCAGTCTGTACCATGATGACGTTGTCAACGACACGGTCGACCGCGCTGACGATACCTGCAGTCACAGTCTGCTCAAGACCAAAGGGGCTACCAAGAGCCACAGCGAGATCGCCGATCCGCAGGGTGTCGGTCTCAGCTAGCTCGGCAACTGGGAGATCGATCGAGACATCAATTTTGATGACTGCAATGTCAGTGGGTATGTGGGCTCCGATGACCGAGCCTTCGACCAGTCGGCCATCGGCAAGCCTCACGTCGACTATGGAACCGGCCGTGTCAATCACGTGAGCAGCGGTGAGAATCAGACCGGTTGCATCGTAGATCACGCCAGATCCGAGAGCGCTCCCTGCTTCGATTTGGACAACAGCCGGGCCAACTGAAGCCGCGATCTCAGCAACAGGTTGTAGGACAGGACCGGCCGTTGTTGTAGGCGGAGGCACAGTGGTGGTTGTCGTGGTGGTGGTGGTAGTAGTAGTAGTAGTTGCCTGGGGGGCTTTCGATGTCGATGTCGGTGGGGGTGTTGTAGTGGTGCTCGGTGCTGCAGCCGTGACGAAAGAAGCTTGGCCATTATCCTCTGTAGTCAGTCGACCAATCGCAAACGCTACAACAACGGTAACAACTGCAGCCACCGTGATTGCAAGAAAGCGCGGCCACGAACGGCGAGAATCAATGGACTGGAGCCGTTTATCCAGCGAATAGATGGAATCTTCAACACCATCAATTCGTGCTTCAAGACCAGGATCAGAACCCGCATTAGGCACACCGGCAGATGGAAGCTCTGTCTCGAAGTCTGGAGTCTGCTCGTCAGCGATATCTCTCTCCAAATCGATTAGAGATCCTGTATAGCTCATTCGAGTGGCTGCAGATGCAAAGCATCAATAAAAGTCCCTCTACGGTCAACCCGGAATTTCCCCGGAACCCATCTCGCCAATCAAATCGGAAACGAGCTTGTAAGGATCTCACAGCATCTCCGCGACGCCGCGAACCGGAGTGTTTTCTCCCCAGTAGAGCCGCCACCTCGTACCGTGGGCCTTTCCAAGCCATTCAACCATGCTCCAAGCTATACGAGCCATGCCGAGGAGACGAAATGTGTCGCGTCGGACCATGACCAGTATCAGGAAATCGGGATCGATATTGGAAAAAACTTCAAAATTCGAAGACTCCGTGATGGACCCAACAGACCTAGTCACAACTTTGTGCGATGCACCGTCGCGAGACCAAAGGAGTTCCGTATCGATAGAAGGTCGTCGTGCCCGAGAATCAAGGTGTAACCGCTCCTTGACAAGGGCTAAACCCAATTGGTGGACAAGACGGGTGTTAAGGCCCATATCGGTACGTCCCTTGAGCAAACTACGAATCTCAGCACTACGCATGCCCCGAGCCTAAGTCCTCCTACGTCGAAGTGCTCAAAAGCCCTAGTTCATCCGGTTGATTCAACCACCCGAGATACGAATCTCATGTCGATTCGTTCAGAAAACCCAACACCAACCAGAATCCCATACGGATAAAACAGTATGAGCATTTATGCGAAGATCCCCTCTCAGAGCAGGAAGATAAAGTCGATCGGACAATCAACTCTCAAGCATCCGCACCTCTTCCCGGATCACAGTACCGCCTATAGCCACTCTTCCTTCACCCCACTCCAGTTCGATTCGAGAGGGATACCCAATCTCCTCTCCCTGTTCTATGTGGACACGACCAGTCGTCTCACCGCAACTACTCAGAACAGTGGCCAACGCAATAGCAGCACTCCCCGTAGCTGGATCTTCAGGAACCGCGGTAGCAGGAGCAAAGAAACGAGCCCGAACACGGTCGCCATTTCGAGCGTAAACGTATGTTCCAAAGCGTTCACTTAGTACATTGAAGTCGGGGCACAAAGAAGCTACTTCCGCAAAAGAATCAAGGCGCACAATCACGTATTCAAGTGGCAACATAACCCTGTCTACCGACTCTACATCGGTCAATCCCGCTCGAGAAACGAATTCCGAAACATCGCCGGTCGCCACAACATTGCCGAACATTTCGAGGTCAATCCAAGTCATGTCTTGCGAATTACGTACCCTGGCCGTCCCCCCCCTAAAACCGATTCGATCGATATCGCCCGGCCCAAGAACTGCCAGACACCACGCGGCGCCGACCAGCGGATGACCAGCAAATGGGAGTTCCTCGGCGGGTGTAAAGATTCGGACAAAGGGGATACCGCCGGATGGCCAATCAACGAAGGCCGTCTCTGAATAACCTAAACCCGTTGCAATCTCCTGCATCGAAGCATCGTCCAAACCGGACAAATCATTTACCACACCAAGACGGTTACCACCCGAGGCCCCACGAGTGAACACTTGCAACACTGTACATCCTCTAGGCATGGGTACAACGTTAGTTGTATTCATTCCTGACCCGGCAAGGAAATCGCGCCCTGAAAATGATGCTGTTCATTCACCATCAGAGGAAAATACTCTGGCGGTCAACATCTAACTTAAAACGGAATTGATACAACATCGCTAGCGTCCTCCCATGGATATCACTGATGTTCTCGGCCTCGACACGCTCTTGGCACAAATGATCCTGGCTATCGGAGCAGCCATGGTCTTCGGTAACGGATTCGCCGTCTTCCAACACAAGAAAGGGAGAGGACCGGATCGCGCCAAAGAGGATTTTCATCCCGCTAGAGCATGGTGGCTGCTCAGCGTCGGATTGATGATCAGTATCTGGGGAATAGCCAGTCTCTTCGTTTGATCCTGGTTGAGCGGGTGAGGGGAATCGAACCCCCGTATCAAGCTTGGGAAGCTTGTGTTCTGCCATTGAACTACACCCGCGATTTCAAAATTCTAATGATCCGATTAATTCGTATCGGATCGGACGAAATCCGATAACTCTGACTACGCTGTCGTTTCGATGATCTTGTCGGACCGAAGCATCAAAGAATCCGTCGCAAGTGGTCAGATCCTGATCGACCCTTACGAAGAAAAAATGGTGCAACCCTCGAGTATTGATTTGCGGTGCTCCGACACATTCCGGGTCTTCGAAAATCACCGATATTCCATTATCGATCCCAAAATACGCTTAAAATGATATACAGGACCAGAATATTTAAAAATAAACCACTTATGGCTGGTTCTGTTTTAGTTTTGCTCGTGATAATAGTTGCTATATTTGCACCCTATTTATCAATACATGATCCTTATGAAATGAATTTTGATAGAAGACTTGAAATGCCTTCAAAATCCCACTGGCTGGGCACAGATAATTTCGGAAGGGATTTGTGGTCCAGAATTGCATTAGGTTCGCGAGTATCAGCACTAATTGCGATTTTGTCTGTTTCAGCGTCTGCTATTTTGGGGACATTGGCAGGACTGTATGCCGGATATAAAGGAGGATGGTTCGATCTAATTATTATGCGCATTGTTGACATATTTTTAGGATTCCCGGTTCTGATCCTATCTTTGGCCTTGGTTGCAGCTCTTGGCCCGGGCGAAATAAATATTGTGATAGCATTAATTTTTGTTTATTTTTAATGGT
>CAJWGC010000046.1 GCA_913031525.1 uncultured Acidimicrobiia bacterium
GCTGCGATATTGAGTTCCAGTAGTCCAGGACCTGCTTCCGTATGCACCGCGTCTAGTTCTACACCAAGACCGCTGAGCGCTGCTGGGAGTTCTTTTAACAGCCGGTCGAATCTTCCGATCTCGGTCAGGCTATAGCTAAGGCCCGATGATGGAGGTTTCCCTTCCTCGTCGGTGATGCGGACTTCGTATTCGAAAGCGGAGAGAACTTCGTAGCCCATTTTGGCTGCTTGGTCGATTACATCTCGTAAGAGTTCGCGAGTAGCGAGAGTGCAACGGCTCCCATCTGGCCAATGCGGTGTCGCTAGGCAGATTTCCCATCCAGGTTTCCAGCTGAGAGGGTGACGAGTCGATGTGTCTACTTCGAGAAGTAGATCGGGTGCTCCGGTATTGATTCCGTAGTCTGCGTAGTCGACTATGGGGTGGTCGACGGGGACTAGAGCTAGCCAGAGATCAGTATTCACCGCTCCCTGCTCGATTGCAGATTTGAATGCGGCAGGGCGTAGTGCCTTGCCGCGGATAGCTCCGTGCATATCCGGCATTCCGAGAAGGATGTAGCCTTCCGAGCTTGCAGATGCCATTAGGAGCTCCCTCCACTTTGTTTCTGTTTAACTATTAACTCTGCTCTGGAAACGACATTGGCAAAGCGGTCGATCATCTCTGTCAGTTCAGCGTCAGTGCTGGTATAGGCTGGCGCGATGGTCGTCTGGTCGCCTATAAATCCATCAGCATTGGAATGACTCGAGAGGACTAATAATCCTTGATCGAGGGCAGTCGTATCAATCAATGTTGCGAGATTCAGGTCATCAGGGAGCGGAGAAAATCCATCGCTAGGATCGACAAACTCAACGCCAAGCAAGAAGCCTCGACCGCGCACCTCACCGACGATCTCACTTTCGCTAATAGCTTCTTCCAACTGGCTTAGTAGAGTCGGACCTCTCGAGCTCACATTTTCGATGAGGCTATGTTCGACGAGATAATCGATGACTGCCAGTCCTGCTGAGCAGGGTAGGGGGGCACCGTCCCACGTGTGACCTAATTCGAAGAACTTTGATCCTGCGGCGACAGATTCGTAGACGTCCTTGCGGCACAGCATGGCGGCCAAGGGCGCGTATCCGGCGCCGAGCCCCTTACCGATCGTGACGATATCCGGCTCAATGGGCAGGCTTTGGTAACCCATCCAACTTCCTGTTCTCCCGAGTCCTGAAACGATCTCATCGAAACAGATAAGGAATCCATACTCGTCACGGCGTTCAGCCAGGCCTTCCCAAAATAGATCGGGTGGAGAATACGCTGGGAGGGCTGCCGCGCTGATTGGTTCGCAGAAAAAGGCTGACACGTTTTCTGGTCCCGCTGCTTCCAATGCTGCGTCTAGAGCATCGAGGGCTACTTGGCCGGATAAGTCGAATTTAGGTATCGAAGGAGGGATGTGATGGTGCTTTGAAAGATACGGTCCATATACATCGTGAAGACTGGGCCGTCCTGATAGTGCCAGTGTCGCCATGGTTGCGCCGTGATAGCTCTGGCTGGGAGAGATAATTTCCCATTTCGCGTTGTCGCCGCGGTCAACGTGATACTGACGCGCCATGCGTATTGCGGTTTCATTGGCTTCAGAACCTCCGCTGACAAAACGGACACGGTCCATTTCTGGAGCGACGATCTCTATGAGCTTCTTAGCTAAGCGTTCTTGGGGTTGCGAGGTGAAGAAATGGTTGTACATGTATGCAATGTCACCGAGATGCTCGGCAGCATTATCTATGATTTCGTCTAGTCCGTGCCCGAGGGACGAAACCATGGCACCCCCGGAACATGCGTCAAGGATGGTATTGCCGTCAGTCGTATGAAGCCATACACCTACTCCACGGTCGATACTGGGGTAAGACCAATTCAAATGCCGAGGCAATATTCTGCTGGTCGCTGTATCGATGCTCACAGTCCGGCCTTTCTTTCGCGATTGGTCAAGTTGTTTCCTCTACGCCAGTTACGGGATCTCTAAGCCTCGCAATTTCGTATTCGAAGCCGCGGAGAAGGCTTAAGGAGGACGCGCGAGCTTTTTCTGCTACACGTTTGGTCTCTTCGAGTAAAGCGTTCGGGTCTACTCCTACCTCGTCGAGTTCGTGCCGGTATACCCGAACCCATTCGTCCATAATTGCCGGGGTTACCTCTGGATGGAATTGAACTCCCAGATTGCGCCCTAGGACAAAAGCTTGCGGTCCTGCCACGCTGGAGGCAAGAAGCTCGGCTCCTGGCGGTATCGAGAACGTGTCAAAATGCCACTGAAACCACGGACCGGACGGGAGTAATACTTCATCTTTGCTGTCGACGCGGAACCAACCAACTTCGTGGAGTTCGCCTCTGAATGCATTGCCTCCGTGTACTCGCGCTAGCAACTGGCCTCCAAAGCAGATACCGAGAATTGGTACGTCTTGGTCGGCTGCGCCTCGGAAGAGGTCGATTTCGCGTTTTAGCCATGGAATCGAGTCATCGAAGGCTGCATATTCCGAACCGAGGGATACTATTACATCAAACTCTCCTGGATCAACGCGCTCAGGTTCGATATCGATTCGGTACTCGTGGATTTCAGCCTCAAGGCTATTGAGCCACTCAAGGACTAGGCCACCGGGCGTGGCCGCCTCGTGCTGCACTATTAGAGCTTGTAGCTCTCCATTAGTCTTGCTCACGGGGATGATTTCTCTGGTCGATTATCGAGCTGTGCATCGACCTCAGCAGCTACTTCCGCGACCGAAGCTGCAAAACGCTCGATCATCTTGGCGAGTTCATCTTCGGATGTTGTAAATGGTGGGGCGAACAGACTTTGATCTCCTGCGTACCCGTCGCCTGTTGGCTGAGTAGATAGAACAAGTAACCCATTCCGTTCAGCAGCAGCATCGATTCGTCCTGCGACACCGAGTTCACGAGGAAGCAGCGAAAAGCCATCACGAGGGTCGGCGTATTCGACGCCAAGGAGGAAGCCGTGTCCGCGTACTTCTCGAACCATATCTGTTTTTATCAATGCAGTTTCCAATTCATTTTTAAGACGTGGACCACGGTAGGCGACGTGCTCTACAAGGCCTTCGGCATGTAGCGTTTCGATTACAGCGAGCCCCACTGCACATGACAATGGTGCGGCATCCCAGGTATGGCCAAGCGAAAACGACTCGGATTTTCTTGCGATTGTCTCGTATATTTGGTTCTGGCATAGTGTTGCACCTATCGCGGCATACCCAGCACCCAACCCTTTGGCGGTAGCGATGATGTCCGGAACGATGGGGAGTCGGTTCGCAGCAAACCAATCCCCGGTCCTTCCCACTCCTGTAACTACCTCATCGAACCCGATCAGAAATCCATATTGTTCGCGCCGTTCGGCCAGCCCTTCCCAGAACAAGTTAGGTGGGGAATAAGCAGGTAAAGCAGCCGCGCTGATCGGTTCGCAGAAAAAGAGCGAGACGGTTTCGGGTCCTGCTTCTTCGAGGGCGTCATCGAGAGCGTCCAATGCTTCCTTTCCCGTTTCATCAAATCTGGTAGTGCTGGGTGGAATGTACAAATGCTTCGGTAGGTATGGTCCGAATGCGCCATGTAGTCCAGGACGACCGGTTAGTGCCAGTGTCTCCATTGTGGGACCGTGATACGACTGGGCAGGAGAGATGATTTGCCATCGTTGTATATCACCACGTGATACGTGATACGTGCGCGCCGTTCGGATAGCCAGTTCGTTAGCTTCTGCTCCACCGGTCACGAAGCGGGCACGTCCCAAACCTTCGGGGGCGACTTCAATGAGCTCACGGGCTAGATCTTCTGCCCACGGATTGGTTAGCCACTCGTTGTTCAGGTATGAAATGCGTTTCGCCTGATTTCGAGCGACTTCTATCAGATCGTTACGACCATGGCCGAGTGTTGCGGCCATGGAACCTCCGCTCATCGCGTCTAGGTAACGGCGCCCCTCTGCATCAATGACTTCAGCGCCATATCCTGAGATCAGAATCGGATATTCCCGCTCCATTTCGAGCGGGAGCACAGATGTTCTTGTACTGTTGACAGGAGAAAGGGTCATGCTGGCCGAACCTAGTCGCTCGTCTCCGGGCAACCTAGCCCGGTCTGTCGTCGCACTACTCTAGTGCTTGCAGTAGGTCGGTCGCTGGGTGTAGGCCGATATCCTGTCGAGCCGCGCTAGCGGACATTAGGAACCTGATGCACCCGTTCTTTCGGCCTCTAGGAGGTTCTGTAATGGCCGTTATTGAAGAGTATGTAGATATAGTCGAACCCGCTACGGAGAGTGTTATCTCCACGATTCCTCGAGCTGGAATGGCTGAAACAGATGCTGCTGTTGCGGCGGCCAAGGCAGCCTATCCCGCGTGGTCTAGTGTCGCTCCCGGAGAGCGTGCTGGGTTGCTTCGCAGAGTATCCGGACTCATTGAGGAACGTGGAGAAGAGCTTGCCCTCCTGGAAGCTCGTAACGTTGGCAAGCCGATCAGTGATGCTCGTGGTGAAGTTGGAATGGTTATCGACACTTTCGCTTATTACGCAGGAGCGCCTGAGCGCTTAATGGGTCAAACCATTCCTGTTCCGGGGGGTATGAACTTCACATTCAGAGAGTCGATGGGCGTGGTAGCTCTTATTACACCCTGGAACTTTCCCTTAGCTATTGCGTCATGGGCTGTGGCTCCGGCTTTGGCTGCTGGCAATACTGTGGTCCTCAAGCCGGCAGAGCTTACGCCTCTGACAGCCATGCAACTGCAGCAGATTGTCCTTGACGCTGGCGTCCCCGAAGGCGTTTTCAATGTAGTAGTCGGGCCCGGTAACGTCGTTGGTGAGCGTTTAGTGGAGCATCCAGATGTTTCCAAGGTTTCGTTTACCGGATCCACCGAAGTGGGTAAACGAATTAGTGCTCGCGCTTCAGAGACTTTTAAGCGGGTTACTCTTGAATTGGGAGGCAAATCTGCCAATATTGTCTTTGCCGACGCGGATTTGGAGAAAGCTGCCGAGGCAGCTCCTAGTTCGGTATTCGGGAATTCTGGCCAGGATTGCTGCGCTCGTTCGCGTGTTTTGGTCGAACGATCTGCCGTCGACCGCTTTGTCGAGTTGTTTTCTCAGTCGATGCAGGAATTTCGGGTAGGAGATCCGCTCGATTCATCGACTCAGATGGGGCCGCTCATCACTGCTCGCGATCGAGACCGAGTTGCTTCGTTTCTTGAGGGCGCGACTGTGATTGCCCGAGGTACAGCACCAGATGGTCCGGGGTTCTGGTTTGCTCCAGCGATAGTGTTGCCTGGATCCAACAATGACAGGGTTGTCCGTGAGGAGATTTTTGGCCCGATTGTGAGCATCATTCCTTTTGACAACGAAGATGAAGCCGTGATGATTGCTAACGACACGATTTATGGGCTTTCTGGCTCTGTTTGGACCGAAAATGGCTCTCGAGCACTACGCGTGGCGCGGGCTATCGAAGCGGGCACCTTGTCGGTAAATTCGAATTGGTCCGTGCGAGTTAACACTCCATATGGAGGGTTTAAACAATCTGGGATCGGACGAACACTCGGGCCGAACGCGCTTAACTACTACACAGAGCTCAAGAACGTCTACGTTGCAACTAACTGATCGCGTAGCTGTTCCGTAGCCTTGAGATCGAGTTCGTAGTGGTTCGGAAGGCGGACGAGTTGATCGTCAGCGCCAGTGAAACGGACGACGACGCCGTAGTCGCGTTCAGCACCTTCAACCGATACGTATCCCGATATGACATCTTCCAGCACGTTCTCTGGATTCCTCGTCAACGGATCGCCGTATCCGCCGCCTCCTGGAAGATTTAGCTGTACTCGGTCTGACGGTTCCAGGACGAGTAGACGCTTCGGTTGCGCTGTTTGCGTTCCATTAATTAGGAACTCTCCGCTGGCTCCGGATGATCCACCGAGGATTCCTTGGGGTGGGTACTGTATACGGTCAACCATTGCTGAAATAGTCCACGGATCGTCGGTGCGGCAGCTCATTTCGCTCCATTGGCCTAGACCACCCCGGTACTTTCCGGGACCGCCCGAATCGGTCCTTAGCTCACGGCGGTGCTGAACCAGACTGGTGAGCGTCTCGACTGACTCGGCTGCTACGCCGGCAACTCCGCTGGGGAAACCAGTGGTGTTAAGTCCGTCTTTGCTCGCTCTTGCGCCTGCACCGCCGCACTGGAAGAGGCTGAACGTGAAGGGGTCGACTGCCTGCTTTGCTTTCCCTCGCCATACAGTGATCCAAATTGGATCAGATCCAGGCGCCATGACGCGTTCTGAGAGTGTCTCAGCGAGCGCCCCAAACACGACCCCGGGCAAGAAGTGGCCGGTGACATGGCGTGAAGCTACTGCAGCTGGTTCAACACAGTTCAAGATGGAACCCTCAGGTGCTGACACATGGACGGGGCGGAAGGCTCCCTCGTTGTGGGGCACCTCAGGGCTCACCGCAGCCTTCATCGCGAAGGATGCATATGCATGCGTGTAGTTGAAAACCACGTTGATGCCACGAGTGCTTTGCGGCGACGAACCGGCAAAATCGATGTAGATGTCTTCGTCGGCGATCGTTACGGTAGCTTTGATCTTGATGGGCTCCTCAAAACCGTCGCTCCAAGTTTCATGGGAGTGAACCCCATTCGGCAATTCGCGTATGGCGCGACGCATTGCTTGCTCTGAACGAGAGACGATTTCATCAGCAAGCAGATCAACGGTATCTAGATTGAACTCCTCCATGAAGCCGAGCAATGACCGAGCTCCAACGTCGTTGCATGAGGTCTGTGCATAGAGATCTCCGACCGTTTCATCGGGAGTACGAACATTGGTTCTGACGATGGAGATGAGATCTTCGTTAATCTTTCCGGCGTTGTAGAGCTTCATAATGGGGATACGGAGACCTTCTTCGTATACCTCGCGAGCTTCAGCCGACAGTATGCGACCCCCGATATCAGCTGCGTGGCATGTGTTCGCGAAGTACGCAACCTCGCGATCGTTTTTGAACACCGGAGTCACAACAGTGATGTCGTTGATTTGCCCTGCGGTCATCCAGGGATCGTTTGTTATCAGAACGTCACCTTCTTGGAGTGATCCCGGTGGGTAGCGCTTTAAGAAATGTTGCACTCCGGTTGCCATAGCGTTGATATGACCAGGAGTTCCCGTAACCGATTGAGCCATCATCCTGCCTTGTGTATCAAATACTCCGCAGGCCAGATCTTGTGTTTCTCTGACAATCGTGCTGAAAGCTGTTCGCTGTAGCGCGACTTGCTGTTCGTTAACGACAGAAAGAAGCCTATTCCAAAGTACCTCGAGGGTGACAGGGTCGAGTCGAGTCCGATTCCTCAAGATTTACTTCCTGTGTTATGGATCTTCACGGCGATATTTAAGTGAGCGTCCACTTCAACTTGACCGCCCGGACCGATAATTGCGGTGGATTCTCGTTCTTCGATGATCGCTGGACCTGCGAGAGTCGCTCCAATCCCGAGTCGATATCGGTCGTAGACTGGCGTGGAGACGTATCCGCCGAGTGATGGGAAATAGGACTGGCGTTCGCCTTTCTGCGCTCCTGCGGCGTCGCCAGCGGCTGCATCAGATTCAATATCGGCAAGTCGCGGCTGAGGGCCACTGCTTACTACACGCCAGGTCAGAGCTTCCAGACCAACCGGTGGACCCTGCCGCCCGTATAGCTGGCGATAGACACGGTCAAAGTTTTTGTATATTGCATCGCTATTTTTTTCGGATAATGGTTCGTCGGGAATCGGTACCCGGATAGCGTGGCCCTGACCGATGTATCTGATGTCGGCTGAGCGTTGGTGAGAGATTTGGTCAGGCTGTATGCCGGAAGCCGTAAGCAAATCTGTGCCGCGGTCCTCCATTTCGACGTATAGGTCTTCGATGCTGGCCCAGTCTGGTTGATCAAGTCGGCTGTAATGGCTTTGTACGAAGTCGAATGCCAGAGGAGCCGCGAGTAGACCCATGGCGCTGGTAACTCCAGCACCGTAAGGGAGCAGAAGCTCAGGACTTCCCAACAGTTGGGCTACGTGGTATCCATGGACTGGTCCGGCGCCCCCAAAGGCGACAACCGGTAAGGCTCTTGGATTCTTACCTCGCTCTATCACATGTACTCGAGCCGCGTTGGCCATGTT
>CAJWGC010000047.1 GCA_913031525.1 uncultured Acidimicrobiia bacterium
TGCTCGAGCCCTACGCAGACGACCCCGAAGCCCCCGAGCTCCTCGCACTCCTGACCGCCCGCGACGAGGCTAAGCGGGCTGCACGGAAGGCCGCACGGGCAGCGAAGGAGGCTCCGGCAGCCAAGCCAGCGAGCAGATGCACCTGTGGAGATGATCACAGAGGCAGCTTTGTAGAGGTCCTTTCCCACCCAGATACGGAAAGGGCGATCGGAAAAGTCGACTCGCGTGACATCCGAGGTGACGATCCGAGTTCCAAAGCGTTTTGCCTGTTTACGGAACTGTTCGATCAAATCGGGCCCCATAATTCCGTCTGCAAATCCGGGATAGTTTTCAACGTCGGTGGTGAGCATCAGCTGGCCACCGCGCTCGAAGCCTTCGATCATTAGTGGCTCAAGGTCAGCGCGAGCGGTGTAAGTAGCTGCGGTTAATCCAGCGGGGCCTGATCCGATAATTATGACCTGCTCACTCATTTTTAGGTTCCTTGGTGGGTTGTTTGCGAATTCGCCTGCCCCATAGCAATGCACCTATCAGTGCAAATAATCCACCGAGTGCTGCATAAGTCGTACCCATGCCGATGAGTTCTCCAAGTATGCGGAACACACCGATTAGCAGGAAGGCAATTGCAAGACTGGCGAGGGCGGTAATCACCAAGCTGAGGGCTGCCCATTGAGCGATTTTTCGCACGCGATTAACCGTCATAGAGCGGATTTTGATAGCAACGCTTTCAAGAAAATCGGCGATCTTGACGGGTAAATTTTCCATCGTGTCGAGACTAGTCAGCTTCAGAGACTTGGTGGCTGAGCTCAGTCTGAATCGACCCTCTTATGAGATTTTATTGCTAGTTGGAATGATCATGGTAGGAATCGGATCATTCCTACTTGAGCCATGTAACGACCGTTCCCATCCTCTGGGAGATCAGTGATCTTGAACAGCCATACACCGTTTTCTCTCGTAGGTACTCTGACGATGTTCGTACCAGCGAGAAGCTTCCCAGACCAGAAGATCTTCCAGCTCTTCTCGGGATCGGATATCGACTCAGCCCATGCCATCTCGTATTGCGTCCCGGGCGTGCCGAAAATTTCGATGTGCCTGGGGGATGATTCCACGATGAATGCGACGACAAGCCTGTTGTTAGCACTAGTGAATGGTGTGAAATACAAGGGAGTTGCCCATACCGTGGAGCGAGAGTCATCATTAATGAAGTTCAGATAATTTGAGTTCGGAAAGTCATCACCGGTTGGGAACAGCGGAACTGCTTCGGAACTGTACGCTCGCGCATTAGGAGTGAGAGTGGGCGTAACAGGATGAAGAGCCTTTTCAGCAGATGCATTGGGGACGACCGGGAAAAGGAACGGCGAGTCAGGGTTGACTTCGATAGCGTTTCCGATCACTGCAATAGCCAGTGATAGAACGATGAGTACTCCAGAAAGAATGGACCACCGCCATGACCAGGACGTTTTTGAGCTCGAAGTCCTTACGGATGGCAAAGAGCGTAATTGAATGGCCAGAGACTCGGCATTTAATGAACCCGATTCCGCGTCTGACAGGATTGTGTCGACGGCGTGCGGCAGGCCCTCAGCTATCTGTGAGGGCCTAATTCCGGGTATGTCTCTGCCAGTTATCGCGGTTCGCATTGCGGATGCCAGAGCTGCCGTGTCGGCTTCTGTCCTCTCATATCGTGGCGGGCGACCGAAGCTGCTGAGCTTGGCAGGCTGGTTCCCAGAGAACCCAATAGCTCCTGCATCGATTGCCCCATGAATAGTTCCTGACTGATGCAGAGTGGCTAGCGCCGCAGCAAGCGTCGGTCCCTGTTCAAGGAAATTCGATACCGAGAGCGTGTCGCCGGCGCGTAATCGATCTTCGAGCGATACTCCACCATGCCATTCGATGACGCTGTAGGGATTATCAATTGATCCGATTGCGTATATTTCGCTCAGACCCACATGATGTGCTGCTGCTGCGGCTCTGATGGATGCAAGGAAATTTTCGCGACGGCGATTATCAGCGGTTGAATCCAGGATTCGGATAAGTACAGGGCGATCGAGTGAATCGTCCGTGGCCAGCCACTCTTCGATATCACCATCACGTCCCAGCCGCACTTGTGTTTTGTAGCGGCACGGTAGTTTTGGAGCCATTTCACCTCACCAGTGCTGCGTTATAAACCCTACTGCCCGGATTTCTTCAACCTTTGTACCGGAGCAGATAGAGAGGGTTGAGGAGCTGAACATAGCCTTCAGATTTATAAAGTTGAATGCCGGGAGTGTTGTCGATTTGGGTGTTCAGCAACATGATTTTGGATCCCGCTTCCCGAGCTTTCCGAGCCGCCACTCGGACAAGAGAACGGCCCATTCCCTTTCGTTGCCAGTCGGGATGGACAGCCACTCTCTGAAGGTAAGAAATCGTGTGCCCGAAACCGACGATTGCAAATCCCGTTGCTTTTCCAAATGAATCGCGAATAATGAGCACGCTCGATCGGCTGGTTGCAAGGAATGCTTCACGGAGGCCCAATTTGCCGAAGCGCCAGAACGACGAAAAGGCTGCTGCGTCCACCGAGAGAAGATCTTCGATCATATCTTTGTCGGATTCGACCACGAGATGATTTGGCGCTGGAGGCTGCTCTGTTAGTGATAGTCGCATCATGGCGAAACGTAAGAACTCTTTATATCCAGCAGTTTCCCAAGTGCGCGTTGAAGAGGCTGAAAGCGGTGGTGATAATACTGACAACGCTCCGTAGTCGATCGTCCTATTGCTGCAGGTTCTGAGGAATGACTGCCCCCCGCGCAATAGCCGAAGGCTTGCGTCTGACGCTACATCATTCCAGGGCCGGATCGAGGCATGAGCCCATCCGCGACGAAAACTCATGGCTCCTGGCCAAGTGCCTTGCTCTGTCACATTCGTTCGAGTATCGGGGAGTGCCATTGAAATTTTCTGACGTAGATCTGTACAGGCTACTGCCGATTAGAAGGACCGCATACGGTGCGATCATGGTGCAGTGCTATTGCTAGCTTTATCCCACAAATCCGGCCTGGACCATGACTCCGGACCTGGGCACCCTGAACGAGCGGAGCGTCTTGCGGCTGTACAGGCCGGATTCGACAGTTCGGGTGTTGCTCTAGTTAAGGCTTCCGCGCCGCGAGTCGGGCTAGAAGATCTGTTGCGTGTCCATCATCGCGGTTACATCGAAGATCTCAAACGTTTCTGTGCTGCTGGAGGAGGAACGATCGATGCTGATACGCACGTGGGGAGCGCTTCATGGGAGGGGATTTTGCGCTCTGCCGGTGCTGGTATTGAAGCAGTTAAAAAAATGGAAGGTGCAGGGGCGTTTTTTGCTTTTGCGGCAACCCGACCGCCTGGTCACCACGCGTTGCCAAGTAAAGCCATGGGGTTCTGTTTATTTAACAACATCGCGCTTACAGCGCGATTTCTTGCGGATCGAGGTGCTCGAGTCGCGATTGTCGATTGGGATGTTCACCATGGAAACGGTACTCAGGAAGTTTTCTACCGGGACCCAGCTGTCTTCTACGTTTCACTTCATGAGAGTCCCTGTTATCCAGGGACTGGTGAGATGCACGAACGGGGATCTGGTGATGGCCTGGGTTCGACTTTGAACATTCCTTTGCCGGCTGGGGCTGATGGCGACGTGTATAGATGGGCAATGGCTCACCTGGTGGTGCCAGTTATCGAAAGTTTTAAACCTGACTGGCTATTGATATCCGCTGGCTACGATGCTCATCAATTCGATCCTCTCGCTCGAATGAGTCTTCTGGCGGAGGATTACGGAGCGATGGCTGGCGCTTTGCGCGATGTTGTTCGTCCCGGCCGCATCATACTTTTCCTAGAGGGCGGTTATAGCCTTGACGCGCTTACTTTGTCAGTTTCTGCCACGGTGAGAGGTTTCGCGGGCGACTATTCAACCCTTCCGCGCATTGAAGAAGTTGGCGATTCAGCAGCATGGCGGGCTGTTGAACGCGTCATTGGTCTGTTAGAAGGCTGATTTCGCTGGTCGCGGTTTTTGCCAGCTGGGTGTTTCGTTGCCGTTGTTTCAGTCAGTGAGCGTATCCTGATGGCAATGCCTACGTACTCTTGTCGCGTGTGCGGCGCCGATTTCAATCTTCCCCAGCAAGTCGTTGACCGGTACCCTGGATGGACCCCCCGACTTTGTCGCAAGCATCGTGGTGAGCCCAAATCCTCTCCTTCGCAGTCAGCTGCTCGGAAGGAACAAAGCCGTAGGGCATTACGCACTCCTGCCGAAGTGCTGGATAGTTACTTCGACGGTCCTCAAGACGGTGTTTTCACAGACGGTAGTGCGGTACCTAATCCTGGATATGGAGGTTGGGGAGCGGTCTATGTTAAGGATGGCAGTATCGTTGCCGAAGCTTATGGAGATGCTCCTCAAACTACCAATAACCGAATGGAACTCACTGCTTTGATTCAAGGAGCATCGCTTGTGCCGGAGGGAAGCTCGACGAAGGTTTATTCAGACAGCAAGCTCGCTGTGCAGACGCTCACCGAATGGGCAGTGGGCTGGGAGAAACGTGGGTGGAAACGTAAGACTGGTGCTGTCGAGAATCTTGATCTTGTTAAGCAAGCCTATGCCCTTTATCGCGATCGGCCGGAATTACAGCTCGAATGGATTGCCGCCCACTCCGGCTTCAGATGGAACGAATACGCCGATGCTTTGGCAGCGATGTGGCGGCGCAGCGACTAGCCGCTACTCACGCGCTTCGCCGATGCTTGGAGGGCATAATTTACGGTATGTCATTTGATGTCGATCGCGAGATTGTTTCATGAGGATTCCCGATCGTCTCTCCGGGTTATTCAGCTCCGATTCCACCCCTGTGCAGCTGGCAGAGCGATTTGTTGAGTCTGGGTACACGCTATATCTGGTGGGCGGGACTGTGCGAGACGCTCTGATAGGACGCAAACACACAGATCTCGATTTTGCTACTGATGCCAGACCCGATCAGATTAAAGAACTTGTGGCTGGCTGGGCCCATGACCTCTACCTAGCTGGAGAGATTTTCGGAACGATTGGAGTAGTTCGTGACGGAATTGTTCACGAGATCACAACATTCCGGTCGGAGGGTTACGTTGATGAGAGCCGGAAGCCTTCGGTGTCCTTTTCTGACGAGATCAACGAGGATCTCTCTCGCCGCGATTTCACGATTAACGCTATGGCTATCAGGGTCCCAGGAGTTCCAGGTGAGAGCCCCGATATCGTCGATCCCTACGGAGGATTGGCAGATCTCGCGAATCGTGTACTTCGCACTCCTCTCGATGCAGAGATCTCTTTTGGGGATGATCCCCTTCGAATGCTCCGTCTGTATCGGTTCATGGCCACCCTAGGCTTTTCAATCGACAAAGCGCTCCACTCTGCTGTTGCCGACATGGCGAACAGACTCGAGATCGTTTCGGCCGAGCGCATACGCGACGAGTTGAACAAACTCATAGTTGGTCCCAATGTTGGAGTGGCATTGTGGGGACTAGTGCGATCTGGACTAGCCGAGCAATTCATACCGGAGATTCCCGGACTGGCATTGGAGCAGGATCCGATGCAGAAGCACAAGGACGTGCTCGCGCATTCCATCGCAGTTGTCGAAAAGGTTTCTCCAATTCTTGAACTGCGGTTGGCAGCGCTTTTCCACGATATTGGCAAACCTGCCACGAGAGAATTCGGCCCAAGCGGAGTTTCTTTTCACCATCATGAAGTCGTTGGAGCCAGATCTACACGGAACCGAATGCGGGCATTGCGCTATTCGCGTCGCGAGATCAAGGACGTGGGAAATCTTGTTTTCCTACACATGAGACCACACACTTACAAGATGGGATGGACGGATAGCGCGGTACGCCGGTATGTTCGAGACGCCGGTCCTCTCTTGGAACTCCTTAATGAGCTCGTACGGAGTGACGTAACAACGCGCAATGCCAAGCGCGCAAAGAAAATCACTGAACGTATAGATGAACTTGAGTCGAGAATCGCCACCCTTCGAGAGCAGGAAGCACTTGATGCTTTACGTCCTCCGATAGATGGCTATCACGTAATGGAGTACCTAGAGCTTCAGCCCGGACCCGCAGTCGGCCAAATTATGAGAATGCTGATGGAACATCGCATCGAGCACGGTCCCTACACGGAGCAGCAGGCTTACGCCATGTTGGACCATTGGAAGGAACAGGGATCTGAGGGAAAGCCGGGTTAGAAGCTTCGCTGACTTTTGAGAAGCTTGATCAAATCAAGTCGAAGTTAGCTTTCTTGATCGTATGGAGGGGCTGGTTTTGCGGCCTTTTCTTGTTTGTCTTCGTTTTTCTGACGCTTACGTAGCTTTCGATCTACGAACGACACGGCCAGCAGAGCCATTATTGCGGGAATCAGAACAAGGATGATCTCATCCCATCCTCCTTGATGGGCGAGGAGCGCAGAGGAGACGAGAAGGTGCATTCAGCCGGACAGAATCAGAAGACCAAGAGCTGTGAGCAGCACCATCAGAAAGAGCATGGCATATTGGGTGCGGATCGCCACTTCCTTACCGAATTCGTGCAGAGAACGGTCGTGGGCGAGTATGACGCCCACGATATGGCCTATCACGATTACAGCAACTTGGATGTACCAGACGATTTCGGGAGCTGGGACCCAAGCGATACGCCAATTGGCCGTCCCGAACAAATTCCACCCCAATCCAAACGGATCGCTTGTTGCATGGAGAAGGGTTTGGCCTTCGATGACAATCAGCGTGAAGTAGTGCGCGAACGCGTATGCGAATGCAATCGGGACTAATGAATGAGCAAAAGTACGAGCTATGGGAACAGCGTGACCCGCTCTGCCCGCCATACGTCCCGCTATTGCGCTTGCTAGCCAATAAGCAGTACCGATAACAGCGATGGTGCCGAGCAATGCTGAGGTCTCGAAGAAGTCGTTTCCGCGCAGTGACTTAGTTTGTTGAGACCACCATTCTGCACCTGATATGCCGTCGTAGGTGACGGTTCCGATCATCGCTACGATGAAGAAAGTTAACCCGGGAGTATCGCGGAGCCCGGTGAGGCCTCGTAGCCACCCTCGACGTAGGATTCGCAGGTTTCCTGTCGATGAATCGATGTCCCATTTGAGGGTTGAAATCGATCCGATAACTCGGTTGTAATTTTCAAATAAGCCGCCTGTTGCTAATCCTGTTTTAACCCCGAGCAACCGAGTGATTACCAAGATATAGATTGAGTACAAGAGGGCTGTCACGGCCAAGGAGCGTGGGTTTGAAGATGAGTCGGCTACCAACTCAAGCCAAGTAAACGCAACGAAAGCGGCGGCAGCCGGCCAGACACCGAAATGTTTTCCTCGATTACTTTGCTCGAGTGCATCTGAATTGACCCATCGCGCTATAAGCCTCCAAGGGCTTATAACGCTCCACCAGTTACCTAAAACGACAGCGAGGAAGGGAACAACGAGCCACAAATACACCCAGACCAAAACTGGACCGATTGTGCGGCCCCCGTCTCGATTGAAGGTGCCCGCCAGGATCACGAGCATTAGGCCAAGAAGACCGATGATTCCAAGAATCGAGCGAAGATAAGGAATCCACCTTCCGGTTAGAGGGCGATCGAGTAGTGGATCTTGTAGGCGCGGCTCTGGCCATAAAGCTGCGAGTGCCATGAAAGACACCACAATGGCGATGCCAGCTCCGACGATGAAAAAACTGACAGGCACTGGAAGGTCGGATCGTCCTCCGATGCCGTGAGCCGCAACTGGTGTGGCAGCGATCAGAAATGTTCCTGTGAAGACAGCTGAAATAATGGCGATTCGAGCTTGTCTTGTCATCGGACTTCTAACTCAAACAGTAAGAGATGAGCCTTTTCGAGCTCGACTTCGTAGATTCCAGGAAGATCGGCCACGAAGCTCATCACCGCTGGTATCGACGGCGCTACTTCTACTTTGTAGTCGTAGCCGTGTACGTGAATTTCGTCTCTAATGTCCGACAGAACCACGATTTCGATTTGCCTACCACGTTCTACTACAAACCGGTCTTCTCCTATAACCGTTTCGTTCCGGATTTCAATTTCGATTCGGTGTGCTTCTGGGGCAGGTGATGTTGTGGTTGTC
>CAJWGC010000048.1 GCA_913031525.1 uncultured Acidimicrobiia bacterium
TCGTTTTCTGCCGACCTCTCGTCCCTAATTGATGGGGAGATCTTCAGGGGAGGCGAGATACTGGCTACCTACGGCATCAGGTGGGTGATTTCCATGGGCGATACCCCCTTTGAGGAGGTTTTCAGAGCACAGCTCGATCTACAGCCGTTGGCGTTGCCTCAGGGTTCAGCTTTCGCTGTCGATGCCGAAGTTCCGATAAGGGCAGTATTGACCGACGGTGGCAATTGGTCGTGGGGTCCCTCTGGTTACCAGGGAGAACCTGTTTTTGGGGGGCGTATTCGGCTGGCAGAAGCTTTTAACCCCGGTTGGGGTCCTGAAGCTGAGCAAGAAGGTTGGGCGGTTTCAGTGTCCACCGATGATGGCACAGCGCAATTCTCCCCGATCGAGCGGCGTCGTGATCAAGCTCAAATCGCTGGAAGCGTGCTCGTAGTTCTCATATTGGCAGCATTTCTGGGGAGGAAGAAGAAGTGAAGCGAATTACCGGCTCTTTATTGGCTGGTGCTCTTGTGGCCGTGGCAATTCTTCTTCCAAAGCCTCCGGAAAGCTCTGGGCCCGAGTTCACTGGACCGGAACCACCTTCGATCGGAGCGTCAGCGATAAGCAGTCTTTGGCACTGTGCTTGGCTAGAAAGTGGCGACGTCGTTGACGCAGCGTTTCTCATGGCCTCTGTCCCTCCATCTGACGTTCGTATCTCTCTTCCAAGCGCTATTCCCAATGAGCCTCTGTTCGAAGAGGAGCTTGCCATTATCGGCCCTGGGTCGCGTGTCCAGAATGTCTCGGATCTAGTCAGATTCGGTGCCTCGCCGGGTTCAGTCGAATTCAGTGATGGCCCGGCCGCGGTCGCTGCTTCGGTAATGAGCGATCGAATTCTTTCCGGCGATCGCTGTGTTCGAGCCGTTCCCAAAGTCTGGTATATGCCGGGTGGAACTACTCGCGAAGGTCGCGAACTCATGGTTCGTGTTTTTAATCCTTTTTCCGATCTTGCCAAGGTGGTGATCCGAGGGGTGAGCGAATTCGGTGAGGAACCATTACCTGAATTGGGTGATGTGCTCGATGTACCAAGCAGATCCTGGATTGATATCGATCTTGGAGAGATCGCACCTCTTCTCGACGACCTTCTTGTCATAGTCGAGGCACAGGAAGGGCTGGTTGTTCCTGCGATGTCGCTTGGTGCAGGAGAATCGGCCGATGAAGCGGCTTGGCCTGGCACCGGGCTGTCTACGAGATGGGATTTTCCTATTGTGACTATCGACGATCTTGTTCCAGAGCTTGTTCTTGCCAATCCAACACCTTCGCCTGTGACGATTGAAGTAGATGCTTACGGGATATTGGGTGCTGACCCGTCCATTCTTTTTGATGAAGTTGCTCCTGAATCACAACTGAGGGTTCCGTTACCGGATACCGGCGGCGCCCCGTACGGCGTTCGAGTCACTTCTTCTGGTTCGATAGCTGCCGTTATCGTCTCAGAGTCGCCGGTCGATCTTTCTGGAGAAGACATAGTTCTTTCCGATAACGCGGTCGAATCCATTCCGGAGTTGCGTATCGCTGGAACTGTTGGTGCTGTATCTCCCGCGTTGAGTTGGTTGTTACCCGGGGCCGGTTCTATACAGGACGCTCAGGAGAGTCTTTGGCTGATGAACACTTCTGATGGGTCCGCTACCGTGACTATCAAGCCTCTCGGGCTACGCGAACGAGCCCCTGAAAAGACAATTGTCGGTTCCGGAATGATCTCGGAAGTTGAGATATCAGACGATCCTGGAGTGACGAGTTATCTCGTTGAATCGACAATTCCGATTACCGTTGCATGGACTGCCACTGATTCTGCGGGTACCGTTTTTATAGCTGGAGTTGAGATCGGTGACTGATGTTGCTCTGCGATTACTTTTTGGTGTTTTCGCTTTAGTGGTCGCCATCGCTGCGGGAGCTTTGGCTCGCAGGCGTCGACGGGTTCAACAGCCAATCGCCGATATAACCTCGTTTGATTTTGAGGTTGCAGTATTGGTGTTTACTTCGACAGATTGCGCGAACTGTAAAAAGGTAATGAATCTTCTTTCGCGGTCCGGCGTATCAGTGCGAGAGATCACTTATGAACTAGAGCCTTCTCTCTTCGATCGCGCTGGCGTCAGCGCCGTTCCCCTCGTTGTTGTGGCGGGACGCGCTGAAAAGCCCAATTGGCAGCACGGTGGGAAACTGCGGTATCGAACTCTGCGGAGAGCGCTCTCTCGCGCCGGTTGGTGACAGAAATACTTGGATCAAAGGCGTAAGTCTTTTAGCTTCCGCGATCATGAAAACGTCGTTCCGCAGCTTTCAGGAAAAAAATATGAACTTCTTATGCCGATAGATCGAGATGTCCTAGAGGCAATTCGGGATATGGGGGAGCACGAATTACGTCGTCTACTCATGTTGGCGAGAGCTCGGCTTGAACAACGCGGGGTCGTTTTTGATGCAAGCGCGCCTGATGTCAAGTTGATGCAGCGAGCGGTGCGCTGCGGTAAGTCCGTTTGCCAGACCTGTCCTCATGGACCGTATTGGTACGCCTACTGGTGGGAGGACGGCAAACGTCGTTCTCGTTACGTAGGAAAGATCGACGATCTTCCAGAGATGGTCGACGTGGAAGGATCGAAGGATTCTTCAAGAACGACTCCGCCATCACTACGCTCTGTGAGCGATGGGTAGCGGCATCATCTCTGAGAGTATCGTATGCGGCAGCTGTAGAGCCGACGGTGTTATCCGTATCGAGCTAGTTCTCGCTGCTGGGGCAGAGGTAGATTTCTTCTCTTGTCGCCTTTGTGATAATCGCTGGTGGAATCGCAATGGGTCCGAGCTCGCTCTTGATGCTGTTTTGGGTCTTGCCAGTCAACCCCGCGTCTTGTAATCCAGGGCTTGACGCCCACTAGCCTTCGTTTTGTGAGTCCCACTGTGTTACCCGAATCGACTACGGCTCCTCCTCCGATGGAGGTTCTTAGCGGACGCCAGTCCAAAATTTTCGTACTGGTTGCTGTGGGACTTCCGACCATGGCGCTTTTCCTCATAGTGTCGGGTGTCCTGGGTGTACCCGAGTTCAATCGGGACTTTCCCTTTTTTCACCTCGATTGGAAGGCTCCAACACTGTTCTTTGCCAACACCCCTACCGGAGGCGACATGGGCGCTCATGTGCTGCTTCCGCAAATCCTCAAAGAGAACTTGCTTCCAGCGGGACGAATAGTCGGATGGTCAGATGCTTTTTACGCCGGTTTTCCAGCCATGTACTTTTACTTTCCGTTGCCGGCGCTTTTTACCGTAGCGGTCGACGTTTTGATTCCTTATGGCGTCGCGTTCAAGCTGAGCGTGATTCTGGGTCTGGTTCTTTTCCCTGCTTCGATTTATGTGTTGGCGAGAGGATTCGGGTTCTCGAGGATTGTGTCGGGATTTGCAGCCTTTGGCGGCTCGATGTACGTCTTTATGGAATCGTTCGCGATCTACGGTGGGAATCTAAAGTCGACGTTCGCTGGTGAATTTTCGTTTTCTTGGTCGTTGTCCTTAGCCTTTTTTTACCTCGGTGTCGTGGTCAAAGCGACACGAGAAGAAAGATCTTTGAGCCCGTTAGCCGGTGTTCTCTTGGCATTGACGGCAATGAGCCACGTGGTGACCACCGTGATCGTCGTAATAGCGACTATCCCGCTCTTGTTCAGGCGATCTGGAGCCAAGATCCTTTCCTTCTCGTGGGCGCTTGGACTTGCGTTGTCTGCTGCTTGGGCTCTTCCTCTTGTCACTGGTGTTTTCAGTGGGTTAACCACCGATATGAAATGGAGCTCAGTGGAGGGATGGGTCGGAGAGACTTTTGCTCCCGGGATCATCGCGACTCCATTACCGGATGAGTTCATTCCGATAGCCATTGTGGGGCTTATCGGCTTGGTGTGGACGCTGATCCGAAGAGACGACGTTTCCGTACTAGTGATGATGACAATCCCACCGCTGTTTCTTTATGGATTGCTTCCAGAACTTGGTTTCACCGCTGTGTACAACGGTCGGCTTCTTCCGTTTTGGTACCTAGGTACTTTCATTTTCGCTTCGATCGCTCTTGGCCTGGTAGTGAGCTCCATCGCTCGTTTCTATCCGAAACGCAAGAAGGCTTTTGTATCGACGGCAACGTTGGCGCTGATCGTTTCAGCCAGCGTTGCTGGATTTGGCGTCAAGGACGCTCCCGGATGGATCACGTGGAACTTTGAAGGATACGAGGGAAAGGTCAACTATGGCGATTACAAGACGTTAATGGAGACGGTGGATGCATTGCCTCCTGGTCGGGTCATGTGGGAGCACAACAATGACATCAATGGAAGATACGGAACGCCGATGGCTCTCATGTTGCTGCCGTTTTTTTCGCCGGGCCACACTTCTATGGAAGGAGTTTTTTTCGAATCATCGATTACCACGCCGTTCCATTTTCTCAATCAGTCTGAAGTCAGCGAATTCCCTTCTCAGCCAGTGCGAGGTTTGAATTACAAGCGTCTCGACGTGGAACGCGCTGTTTCCCACCTCGCTCTATACGACGTTTCCTACTACATCAGTGTGACTGATAAAGCTAGAGATGAGGCGATGGCCGTTGGGCTTGTTTCCGTAGCGACGATTGAACCTTGGACGATATTTAAGCTGCCGCAAACCTCTCTTGTTGATGTGGCGACCCGGCAGCCGGTTGTGTACGACGGCGAGGGATCTTTCGCTGATATGGCTCTTGAGTGGTACGACGATGTCGATTCTCTCGAATATTGGATCACAGCCGAAGGTCCTGACGATTGGCCTCGTATCGAAGAGCTCGATGAGCGCTTCGTTTTTGGCAAAAAATTCAGCGTCGGCGGGACGGTATCGGACGTGATTGCAGCGAACGATCGTATTGAGTTCACTACCGATGCGATTGGGGTTCCGCATCTTGTCAAAGTGTCTTACTTTCCAAATTGGGCAGTAACCGACGGTGGCAAAGGTCCGTATTACGCTGCTCCTTCTCTCATGGTCGTGGTTCCGGATGACGAGCGAGTAGTACTCCAGTTCCAGCGGAGCGCTACTGAAAGACTGGGTAACTTTTTTTCGGGGGTAGGTATCGTCGGGGTCGCGATATGGGGATGGCGGAATTGTCATCGCCGTCGCGACGATTCTTTGTTAATTGACGTCCGATGAGATCCTATTTCAAGACCCTCTTGACCTGGGAAGTGGCCGGTCAATTCGCCAAGTTGGCCATGATCGGGGTCCTCAACACCGCGGTCTATTTCTCGCTGATCAATGTGTTACGTACGCTTGGAATCGAATTGTTAGCGAGGACCACTTTGGCTTTTGCTACTGCCACTCTCGTGTCCTATCTCTTCAATCGAAAGTGGACATTTCAGATTAAAGAAGGCTGGGCTTCTACTCGAGAGACCGCGACATTCTTCCTAATCAACAGCGTAGCGTGGGTGATGACCGCAGCTGTTGTGCTTTTCGCTGACGAGCGATGGGGTCCTTTGACGAGGTTAGAAGAGAATACCGCCAATGTCGTTGCTGCTGGATTCGTTCTCTTTCCTAAGTTCGTTTCCTATCGGGATGTGGTTTTTCGATCGGCACTCCGTAAAGAAGGTAGGGGGCCATTCACTTCTTCAGCGACGGAACAAGACGGTTCTGGCCCAGATTCTGAGGGTGTCTGAGCCCATTTCCCACAGGGTTCTGATGCTCACTCCTCTTGAAGAAGCTCCCTCAGCGAGCTGCACCGGGATCTCCTTGATGTGGTGACCTCTCCGATGTAAATAGATGATCAGCTCGAGATCATAGGTGTAGCGCACTACGCGGAGATTTGGCAATACATCAGAGAGGGTTTCTCGTTTGAACGCTTTAAGCCCTGTTTGGGTTTCCGATACGGGAAGACGAAATAAGAGGCGAATTGTTCCGGAGAATATTTTGCTCAGGGCGCGCCTCATCAGTGGATAGCGGCCTGGCTCCATTGCTCTTTTCTTAGTTCCGACAAGTGCATCTACGCCCGAATCGATGAGTGTTTCGACAAACGTGGGTACTTGCTCTGGGGGTATATCTAAGTCGCCGTCTAGGAACACAACGATCGTGCCTCGAGATTTTTCGAAACCAGCCTGGAGGGCGGCGCCTTTTCCCCGGTTGGGAGTATGCCCGATGACCGTTACCTGAGGGTGCTGTATCGCAGCTGATTGCGCTTCAGTTCTAGTGGCGTCCGTGCTGCCGTCGTCCACAATGATAATTTCGAGATTATCCAGGTTTTGGAGAGCGTCGACCGTACGATCGATGCTCTCGCTGATCGATTCTTCGAGATTGAATACCGGCATCACGATACTGACACCATGGAGCCGGGAAGCCTCGGACATACTGGAATGAGTCTAGAGACAGCTATTCCATTGCCATTCTTCGAGCGGCGTCTCTTAGACTTCGTTGCTTATGGAGCTTGATTCGATTTTCAAGTCTTATGACATTCGGGGGCTGGTTCCTTCTCAGTTCGATGAGGAAGTCGCGACGCTCATCGGAGCGGCATTTGCTGACTTTTCTGATGTGCCGGAATTAGCAGTCGGTCGTGACTGCCGAGAGTCCTCACCGAGTCTGGCTGCGGCATTTTCGGCTGGTGTTACCTCGCGCGGCACAAACGTGAGGGATTTGGGAATAACCACTACAGACATGGTTTCTTTCGCTGCCGGGTTTCTTGATATGCCTGGTGCCATGATCACTGCGTCGCATAACCCAAAGAGTTACAACGGCATCAAGCTTTGTTTGGCTGGCGCCGCGCCCGTGGGCATCGACACTGGATTGACTGATATTAAGGCTATGGCATCATCTGGTCTGACCGATTCGTTACTTACTGGTGAAATCTTCGAGAGAGCTCTGCTTGATGAGTATCTCGAACACATGCTCGGTATCGTTGATCCCTCTGCTCTGAATTCGTTACGAGTTGTTGTCGACGGCGGAAACGGAGTAGCAGGAGTTGTCGTTCCGTCTCTGTTCGATCGTCTTCCTGCTGAACTCGTCGGGCTCTATTTAGAGCCCGACGGTACGTTTCCTAATCATCATCCGGATCCACTTCGACCCGAGAATCTTCTAGACCTTAAGGAAAAGGTACGTCGGGTTAACGCTGACATCGGCGTCGCTTTCGATGGAGATGCCGATAGAATCGTCATAGTCGACGATGAGGGTAGGTCTCTTTCAGGGAGCGCTGTCACTGCTATTGCTGCCAGGTGGTTCTTGAGCCGAAACCTCGGAGCGTCAATCGTCCACAATCTCATTTGTTCTAAAGCTGTACCGGAGATTGTCACGGCTTCGGGTGGAGTCCCCGTGAGGACACGAGTTGGTCACTCGTATATCAAAGCTGTCATGGCAGAGACCGATGCTGTATTTGGTGGCGAGCACTCGGGTCACTACTACTTCAGAGAGAATTACCGAGCTGATTCTGGCATCCTTGCGATGCTCATACTGTTGCTAGTCCTTTCCGAGGATGGGAGAAAGCTCTCTGTATTACGGAGAGAATTCGAGCCTTACGCTCAATCTGGTGAGGTCAACTTCCGAGTTGATGATCCGGAAGCTGTCGTTGCCGCGATCGCGGGAGAGTTTCCTGACGCAGATATTGATTATCTAGACGGGATTACGGTAGATCTCGGAACGTCATGGTTTAATCTTCGGTCTTCCAATACCGAGCCGGCGCTACGTCTGAATGCCGAAGCTCCTGATCATCAGTTGGTTGACGATCTAGTGGCTCAGGTGGGAAAATTAATCGGAGAGGCGGTATGAACACGAGTCGACTTCTTCCAATCGGGTTGCTCGACATTATGCAGTGTCCGAGCGATGCTGGGGCGCTCAGTGAAGACGAGGAAGCTTCCCAGCTGGTATGCGACACTTGCCACTACCGTTATCGAGTAGAGGATGGCATTCCGATCATGATGCTTGAGGAGGCGATTGCTGCCGAAAGCGACTGATCTACACCATCGGTTCCTTTTTCCTGGCTACGCTCGACACCTCTTCGTTTCTGTTAGCCAAGGCAAACAATTCTTGAGGTTCGAAAGGAAACATGCACT
>CAJWGC010000049.1 GCA_913031525.1 uncultured Acidimicrobiia bacterium
TGACTCAGGAAGAGGTCCGGAGTTTCCGATACAGGTTGTGCACCCGTATCCCACAAGATAAAAACCCGTGGCTTCGAGATCCTTGAGAAGCCCTGACCGGGACAGATAGTCCGTGACGACCTTCGAACCGGGCGCCAGCGACGTCTTGACCCAGGGTCTACGAGTCAGCCCACGCTCACGAGCTTTTCGCGCTACCAAACCTGCGGCAATCATCACATCCGGATTCGAGGTGTTAGTGCAACTGGTGATGGCAGCGATTACGACGTCGCCATCAGTCACGGAAAACCGCTGATCTCGACAATGGACTTCGACGGGTTCTGCTGCGATCGTGCCTGGCTTCCGCAGAGTCGAATCGAGATCAGCACGCCACTGGGTCTTCATTTGGCTCAATTCGATCCGATCCTGAGGTCTTTTCGGTCCGGCCAGAGAGGGCACCACGCTCTCCATGTCGAGTTCGAGTTCCGAGCTGTAAACAATGGAATGTGTTTCGTCTCGCCATAGACCTTGCAGCTTGGTGTACTGCTCTACAGCTTCGACCAAAGTATCTGATCGTCCAGTAAGACGGAGGTATTGCAGCACTTGCTCATCGACAGGGAAAAAACCAACAGTGGCGCCGTACTCGGGAGCCATATTCGCGATGGTGGCCCGGTTAGCGACCGGCATATTGGCGAATCCGGGACCATAGAATTCGACGAACTTTCCAACGACGCCGTGCTCTCGGAGCATTTCTACCACACGAAGTACAAGATCAGTGGCGGTGGCTCCGTCGACAAGGCTCCCCGTCAGCTTGAATCCCACGACCTCAGGGAGAAGCATGTAGATCGGCTGACCCACCATCACAGCTTCTGCCTCGATTCCACCAACGCCCCACCCGAGAACGCCGAGTCCATTAATCATCGTCGTGTGGGAGTCAGTGCCGACAAGGCTATCTGGAGAAAGCGTTCGACCGTCATCTCGAATGACCGACGCCAGATACTCAAGATTCACCTGATGCACAATGCCCGTTGCAGGAGGGACAACTCTGAAATTGTTAAAAGCCTCTTGCCCCCACTTCAAAAACTCGTAACGTTCTTTATTACGCGCGAATTCGTGCTCGGAGTTGATACTCAGTGCGAGACTCGATCCAAACGAATCAACTTGCAGAGAATGATCGACAACGAGGTCACTAGGAACACGAGGGTTCACTTTGGAAGCCGAAGCCTGGTCTCCGGTCATCCTCACGATCGCGGATCTCATAGCGGCAAGATCCACCAACGCGGGAACTCCGGTGAAATCTTGGAGAACGACACGCCCGGGATTAAAGGCGATCTCAATCTCCCTAACTTTCGATGCGTCGTATTGGGCTACGCGCCTAACGTCCTCGTCAGTAACCACCCTGCCATCGTTATTACGAAGAACAGACTCGAGCAGCACCTTGATCGAGTAGGGAAGACTGTCGATGTCCCCGAAAGATCGAAGTGCTTCAAGCTGATAAATAGTTCGCTCGCCGAGAGGAGTCGAAATGGTGGTACGTGCGTCGAAGGTGTCATGATGTGCCATGTCGGCGCCTCTCAGTATCCAAAAAACAATCGGTCAAGTCAGCTATCTAGCTTAGGAAGTCGTTTCGGCCTAATTTGTATAGCGTTACTCTCCCCAAAAACGCTGCTCTCGAAACGGATCTCCATACATGTGATAGCCGTTGCGTTCCCAAAACCCTGGCTGGTCACCATCTAAAAGAGTAAAGCCGCGAACCCACTTGACCGACTTCCAGAAATAGAGGTGTGGCACAAGCAAACGGAGCGGATATCCGTGTTCCGGTTCAAGCGGCCGCCCTCCATACTCGTACGCGAATAGATTGTCTTTTCGCAATAGATCCTCGATAGGAAGGTTTGCGGTAAAGCCGTGATAGGCATGGACCAGAACATGAGTGGCTTCTCGGAACGGCTCGATCTTTTCCCAGATTTCTGTAACTGGGATCCCTACCCAATTCGTGTCAAGCTTCGACCACTTAGTCACGCAATGGATATCGACCGTCACGGCGGTCGAAGGAAAAGAACGAAACTCCTTCCACGTCCAGCGCTTAGTTTCTGTAACGAGACCGTCGACAGTGAAGTCCCATTCAGAGAGATCGACTGACGGAACTACGCCAGCATGGAGAACGGGGAAGCGATCAGTCAAATACTGGCCTGGCGGAATACGGCTCACGTCAACGTCGGAGGAACGCAGATCTCGCTCATCGGGAAATCCCAGAGTCACAGTGATCGTCATCATACCTACCCGCAGGTCTTTTCAGATACAACCGAGTCCCATACCCGAAAACAACGTAGAAACAGCATCGCGCCGATCGCCATCAAAACATCCGGCACCCAATAACCAATTGACTGCACCACAAAGCCATTTTGTATACCTAACAGTCGGGACTAGCACATCCCAGAAGATGGTCGATCGCCTATGTAGTGCAAGCTAAGGTCGCCTTAGTGGAAAAAAACGCAAACCACGAGAGTCCTGAATCCGACAAAACAGGCTCATCGATGGGCGATAATGAGCCGCTCCCCCACGACTCGCTTCGGTATCGGCTAGTCGGCACAGTCGTCTTGATATCGCTCTTAATAGCGCTGTACACCGTCGTCCAGCTTATTCCTTCGAGTCGAGAAGGTGACGTCCCTCTCGCAATTTCACCCAGCGAAACGATCAGTTCTCACGATGTCCTTCAAGAAGGTGACCTGGCGCCCGATTTCGAAATTCCGACGCTCGATGGTTCAACCTTCCTCCTCAGCCGTCATCTCGCTGAAGACGGCCGACCGGTCTTTATAAACATGTGGGCAGAATGGTGCTATCCCTGTCGCGCTGAAATGGCCACAATTGATGCACTATCGAGATCCCATAGCGACATCCACTTCATTGGAGTGGCGATAAAAGACTCCGAGACATCGGTTCGACATTTCGTAGAAGAATTCAACATCACTTATCAGATCGGACTCGACACGAAACAAACTGTGGAAGACATCTATGCAGTCTGGGCAATGCCCACAACTTATCTGGTAGATACAAACGGCGTCATTGTCAGTCGGTTTTTCGGACAAATGACTGAAAAGGAAATGTTGGAAAGCATCAATAACCTTTCCACCAGTTAACTCCAACTCGCGACTCTTTTAGCGAGAAACTCGATTCTCGCTAAATACTGCAACCCTCTCGCGTACATCACTGGTTGCTCCCACTGATGACAGAACAATCCGACCCATTGCCTGACGCTAACGTCGCGTCATGACTTGGATAGCTGCCGTGATCACAATTTCGGTATTGGTGGCGCTCCTGCGCGGCGGGAAACTATCAAACATCGCCGATATACGACTTTCGGGATCATTGATACTCGCTCTTGCCTGGGCGATGCAGATAGGCGCCATATTCGCTTCTGACCAAGAAAGCATCCTCCCGATAATGCTTGTCATGGCATCGTTCGTTGCACTTCTCATCTTCGTATGGCTCAACAGACATCAGCAGGGATTGTGGATAGCCGCTATCGGAATCCTCATGAATTTGACTGTCATCGGAGTCAACGAGGGAATGCCGGTACTTCCTGAGGCCGTGGAACTAGCCGGCGGAACATTCGATGCAACCACACTCAACGCAAAACATGTCGTGCTGGACAATTCGACAAAATTAGCCTTTCTCTCCGACATCATCCCTTTCCCCGGAAGTGTGATATCACTCGGAGACGTTTTCCTCGCGATAGGGCTGGGAGTCTTCATAGAAAATCACCTCACCCGACCAAGAAAGCTTTTCCGTCATGGCGCATCCGGTCGACCGGGGAGCGCACTAGACGGGACCCGCTAAGCAAAAATGCTATCCAACATTGCTACGGCCGGCCTAGGTATAACGACTGATGATGTAGACATGGGCAAAAGAAAAATAGCTTGTCCAAGTCTTATCGTCGGCATTCGGGCTTGCACGAGCCGAAAAGGCATTAATAACCTTTTGCAACCAAAGCCCTATATCTGGGTTCTGGGAATTTCCAGAAACGAACAAAGGAAGGCGGAGTTCCCAACGTGAGAACACGCGCCTCGCTCGCATCCGCGGCTCTGTTGTTTATTGCGCTCGTCGCAATAGTCGGATTCGCTGCTTTCTCCATTTCAACTGAAAACAGCACCGGAGCTACTCCTACAGCAACAACAGAATCGGAGTCTGGGCCAAGTAACACCCAGAATGAGGTCCCGTCAATGGCAAGTGGAAGGGTCCTCGGAGTCGTTGTCGCGGCTGCTCTAATCTCGGAACCACCGACCATGGCCATCACTTCAGAAGAGACCCTTGGCGAAGCGGCCGCAGAAAACAACGACCAGGAAGAGATGGATGAAACGACTGAGGACGCAACCAGTGCAACCACCGCATCGGCAACTACCTCTGAAACAACACCGCAAGCAATTCGATCAGCGAATCTTCCACCTTCCGATACGACACCACCAATCATCGCGATCACTTGGCCTAAAAGCGATGTCACCGTCGATAACCGGACCATCGAATTCAGGGGTACAACAGAACCGGGATCCACTGTTCGCTCTGGGAATTACAAGGCCAAGGTCGATGAAGACGGAAACTGGAGAATCAGACTTGCCCTGCTCAAGGGGCGAAATCGCGCTCACTTCACTGCGATGGACACGAATGGAAACGAAGCAATCGCGTCAATCAGCGTTACTTACGAGCCGCCTCAGACAACTACAACCAAAAAGCCAAGACCAACTACAACCAAAAAGCCAAGACCAACTACAACCAAACCACCTGTACCGGATACAGTCCAGGGGGGAAAGCGCAACGTCGAAGAATGGCGCTCCTTAGTCGCACAGTACTTCCCGCCAGAATTGGTCGACGACGCACTAGTTGTGATGAAGTGTGAGAGTAAGGGCAATCCGCTGGCCTACAACTCACGTTCAGGCGCATCCGGATTGTTTCAATTTATTCGACGAACTTGGAACTGGGCGAGCTCCAAAGCAGGATGGGCAGGAGCGACACCTTTCGATCCGGAGGCCAATGTCGCCTCAGCAGCGTGGCTTACCTCATACTCGTCCAACCGCGGCACAAATCCGTGGTACCACTGGAGTTGCAATCCTTCTAAAGGCAGACGTTTTAGCGATTAGCGACCAAGCGCCGTAACGGTCGATACACTCGCCCCATGAAAAAATTCTTCCTTATCGGAATACTTGCGCTCGCAGCGAAAGCCATCTACGAGTTCATATGGAATCGCGAACCGGATGTGTCGCAACCCGATGGAATTGCTTATCAACCCGCGCCAATTTCTGTTACCCCACCGCCTTATACCGCCGACAAGTCTCCCTACGATCTCGGTGACATGGAAGCTTCCACCGAAGAATTGACACTAATCACCGGTATCGGATCGGTATACGCCGGCAAGCTCAAAGAACTAGGCATAGCAAGCCTCACTACGCTCAAAAAAGCTAAAACTTTGGCGCTTTCTTCAGACCTAGGGATTTCAGAAAAGATCGTCGCTGATTGGCAACATCAAGCAGGCAAACTACGCGGCTGAATGGTCGTCCATTAAACCAATGTTGTATCTATCTCCTCCTGAAGATCTTTCCTCGCTTCTCGTCGGCGAGCCCTCCTATCGCGCCAAGCAACTGGAGCGATGGTTGTACCGAACACCGGTTTTAGATACCTCAGAAATGACGAATCTGAGTACAGCCCTTCGAGAGAGATTACAGCCCAATCTTTGGCCTTTTCGCGTTGTCCTCACTGAAACAGCTGACGATGGTGCTACCCGAAAGTTGTTGTTTAAAACACCCCGCGAAACTTCGATCGAGTCAGTGATTATGGGCTATCCACGACGCACAACTTTGTGCCTCTCGTCTCAAGCAGGATGTGCGATGGGTTGTACTTTCTGCGCTACTGGACAGTTCGGATTTGAGCGACAACTAGAACCAGGCGAAATCATCGCTCAAGTCGCGTACGCGTCAGCTATTTTGCGTAAAGAACCACTTCCTGATTCACCCTCCCGAATAACCAACGTGGTCTTCATGGGAATGGGTGAACCTCTCGCGAACTACCGCAGAGTACGCGAAGCGTTGCGCCGCATGATCGACATCATGAAAATACCTGCACGGGCTATCACAGTCTCTACAGTCGGAATCGTTCCAGGTATAAGAAAGCTCGCCGATGAACCGTGGCCAGTGAATCTCGCTATAAGCCTGCACGCCACAACCGACGAACTGAGATCTTCGATCGTGCCTATTAACGAACGGTACCCCCTACATGACCTGATAGCGGAGGCGCGCAACTATTTCGAACGTAAGGGTCGTCGCGTCACGATCGAATGGGCTCTCATTTCTGGTGAAAACGACCAAGAGGAAGAAGCTGTCCGCCTAGCGGTCATCGCCCAAAGAATGCGTGCACACATAAATGTAATCCCGCTAAACCCAACTCCTCTAACCGCGCAATCCGCCCCCTCCGCTGCGACCATCCAGAAATTTATGTCGACGCTCCAACGCCAAGGGGCAAATGCAACGCTCCGGAATATTCGAGGAGCGAGCATCAACGCAGCCTGCGGTCAATTGCGTCTCCACGCAGAAGGTGACTCAGGACGCCTCCGTACTGGTACCGCTACTGTGACTGCCATTCCTAGAAAGGGAAAAGCGTGAGACTCAAAGCCGGAGACAAAGCACCAAATTTTGCCCGACCCAACCAAGAGGGCCACATTGTCCAACTCGCTAATTTCAGCAAACGCGGTCTAGTGATCTACTTCTACCCAAAAGCTTTCACTCCCGGATGCACAACAGAATCTTGCGATTTCAGAGATAGACATGCGGCCTTCATTGCTGCTGGATACGACATCGTCGGAGTTAGCCCTGATCCCGTAGAGCGACTCGAGAAATTTCGATCAAAACACAACCTTCCTTTCTCGCTGATCAGTGATGAAGACCACTCGATGGCCGAGACTTACGGTGCTTGGGGAGTTAAGAAGAATTATGGCCGAGAGTACGAAGGCATCATCCGATCGACAATTGTGGTTGACAGAAACGGAACGATTGAACACGCCTGGTACAACATCAAGGCAACGGGCCACGCTGATCGGATAGCGAGCTCGCTTTGCATCCCGTAAGAAAAATCCCGCGGAATCGACATGACATGAGCCAGTATCTCCACGACGGGATCAAGTGTGAGATGAAAGTACTCTCTAATCCTGTCGATAGTCATGAGTGAGCGATCGTATCTCCTGGAAACATCATGAAACCGGTACGTAAAGCAGTGCTACCTGTAGCAGGAATCGGCACTCGCTTCTTGCCAGCCACCAAGGCTGTACCGAAAGAAATGCTTCCCCTTGTCGATAAACCGCTCATCGAATACGCCATCGCTGAAGCAAGAGAGGCTGGCATCGAAGAATTCATCATCGTGACGGGAAAGAACAAGCCGGCAATTCGATCCCACTTTGAACCAGACCAGCGCCTTGAGAACCTCTTACGGGAGGCTGGGAAAGAGGATCTTCTCCACTATGCGTCACCAGCGTATAAAAACTTGACATTCGTCGAACAACCCGGCCCCTACGGCTTGGGCCATGCCATCTGGTGGACCCGCCACCTTGTCGGCGATGAGCCATTCGCTGTGCTCCTTCCCGATGACGTGATCATGAGTAAAAAACCATGCATCGGAGAACTCATCTCGGTACATAATGAAAGAGGAGGAAACGTCATCGCCCTCGAGCAAGTGGCGCCGGAATCTGCCCATCTTTACGGCATCGTCGAAACTACGTCTCACAGTGAAAGACACATGGAAATATCCAACATCGTAGAAAAACCGGTGTTAGGGACAGCTCCTTCCAATCTGGGAATCGTGGGTCGGTACATTCTTCATCCGGATGTAATGGAGAATCTCGAACGAGACTCTCGCCTGCCCAACACAGAGATTCAACTGACAAACGCAATCGTGGCCAGCGGTAAATCCAAAGGCACCCACGGAGTCTTGATATCTGGTCGCCGCTTCGATTGCGGAACAAAACGCGGCTACTTATCGGCGACAATCGCTTTCGCTCTGGAA